>JAUIEH010000082.1 GCA_030428405.1 Alphaproteobacteria bacterium | reverse complement strand
GCATCGACCGCCATCGCATAACGCACGGCGAGCTGCTGAATAGCCAGCATGGACTCGACGCGGTCGAGCCGTTCGAGAAGCGCTGCGTCCGTCATCCGAGCCTCCGCAAGCCTGAGCGCGCTATGTCAGTCGTCGGAGATTAGCCGGGTCGAACACTTCGAACGGCTCTCCTGCCCGCGCTTTGTAAATCCAGTCAGGGTCATTGAGCAGCGAACGCCCCACCCCGACAAGATCAAACTCACCGCGCTCGAACCGCGCCATGAGCAGGCCGAGATTGTTGACCGAGTCGCTGTCTGTGCGCTTCACGGTCGATGCGCCGAACCCCTTGTTCAGGCCGACCCCGCCCACGGTCATTGACGGCAGCCCCGTCACCTTTCGCGCCCAGCCGGCGAGATTGAGGTCGGAGCCCTCAAAGACCGGCGTGTTGAAATAGCGCTGACTGCCGTCAAAGGCGTCCACGCCGGCCTGCGCGATGGGCGTGAGTATCTCCTCAAGCTCTTTCGGCGTGTGTGCGAGTTCGGCGCGATAATCCTGCAGCTTCCATTGCGAAAAGCGGTAGATGATCGGCAGCGTGTCGGGGATGACGGCGCGGATCGCTTTCACGACTTCGACGGCGAAGCGCGTGCGTCCGATATGGTCGCCGCCCCATTTGTCATCGCGCAAATTCGTCTTTCCCCAGAGGAACGCGTCAAGAATATATCCGTGCCCGCCATGGATCGCGATGCCGTCAAAGCCGATTTTGGCCGCGTTCGCGGCCGAGCGCGCAAAGCCGTCAATGACATCCTGGATTTCTTCATCCGTCGCCGGACGCGACACCGGCCGCAGGAACTCGATGAATTCCGGCTCCAGCGAGACCGTGCCGCCTTCGGGGCCCCAGATGCCGGACGGCCGCACGCCCGGCGCGTCGGGATGCGCGCTGGTGGAGGGGTCGCGCACAATGCCCTGATGCCAGAGCTGCGGGAAAATGAGACCGCCGGCGGCGTGAACGTCGTCGACCACGCGCCGCCAGCCCGCCAAAGACGCCTCGCCGTGCAAAAGCGGCACGCCCGTCTTGTCGACCGACGCCGGATGATCGACGCCGACGCCCTCCGTGATGATGAGGCCGACGCCCGTCGCCGCGCGCTTGGCGTAATAACGCGCAACGTCTTCGCCCGGCACGCCGTTGGGTGAAAACTCGCGCGTCATCGGCGCCATCACGATGCGGTTGGCGAGCGTCGCGCTGCGCAGCGTCAGCGGCTGGAACAACGGCTCTATCGACGTGGCGTTTGCAGTTTCAGTCATTAATGGCGCTCTTTTCCTGATCGCATGCGGAGATCATGGACCACACGCCGCCCATTGCGCACCTGACCGGCGGCATTCTGCGCATCCGCGATTTAGCCGGCCCCGCTCACCGGATAAGCCCGAGTTCGCGATGACCGCGTCGAGCCCGCCGAAACGTTCCAGCGCAAGCGCGGTCATCGCTTCGCCCGAGGCCGTATCGGAGACATCCGCCACGCAGACCGCGCAGGCGCCGCCGGCCGCCTCAATCTCCGCGGCGGTCTCGCGCGCGGGCTCTTCGCTCCGGTTAATGACGACGACATTCGCGCCGCGGCGCGCAAGCTCCAGCGCATAAGCGCCACCGACGCCGCGCCCGGCGCCCGTGATGATGATGGTGCGATCGTCGAAACGAAGGTTGGTCATGAACGCGCTCCGGCTGTGGCGCGCATCTTACGGCGCGTTTGAGCGTCTTTTGCGCGCGCCGAAAACCTCATCGCGACCACGATGGGCGTAACCCGAGCGATGCCCGTGTGACGGCCTCAGCGTAGGCTGGGTCGAAATTTCGGCGAATGCGGCGAAAACGACGATGACGGCGAAACATCTTTTCGACCCCCTCGATCAAGACACAATAGACGCGCCCGGTCCGGCCTATGCTCAACTCGCCGCGCAATGCCCGTTTCACCGCGTTCGAACCAAACAGCATGATTTCTGGGTGACGAGCGACTACGACGAGATCAAGAACAAGATCCTCGCCGGCGCGCCCGAGTGGTCGTTTCGCTTCGGCAATGCAGCGAAAGACTCCATCAGCGATGTCGGCTTCAAGACCGATCCGCCATTCCACATGCTGTTCCGGATGGCCATTCAGCGCGGGTTCGCGGCGCCGGCTCTGAAGCGTTATGAAGCGATCGCGGAAAACATCACGCGCGAACTGATCGATGCGATGGAAGCCTCAAGCGCTCGCGCGGGCGATTTCTGCGCGCTGTTCGCGCTGCCGCTGCCTGCGCGCATGATGTGCATCATGCTCGGCGCTCCGGAGGCGGACTATCTCAACTACAAGCGCTGGAGCGACACGCTCCAATATCTGATCTTTCACGACCCCGAGCCCGGCTCTTACGAGACCGTGCTCAACGAAATCTACCCACACTTCACGCAACTCATCGAGACGCGCCGGGAGAAGCTGAAAGCTGCCGGAATCGATGCGCCCGATGAAAGCCATCTCGGCGACGTCATCCCCGACGATTTCATGTCGCGCGCGCTTGTCGGCACGGTGGAGGGACGTCCGCTGAGCCATGATGAAGCGCTCAATATCTGCCTCGCCTTCCTCACCGGCGGTCAGGAGACGACGACCAATCTCATCGGCAATTGCCTTTGGCGGCTATTGAAGGATCGCGCGCTGTGGGCGCGTCTCATCGCGGAACCCGAACTCATCGACATTGCAGTCGAGGAAAGCCTGCGCCTCGATCCGCCGGTGCTCGCGCATTTCCGCACAAGCCTGTGTCCGGTCTCGATGCACGGCCAAAACCTCCCCGAACACGCCAAATTGATGTTCAACATCGCAGGGGCCAATCGCAGTCCTGAGATTTTCGATGAGCCCGATGATTTTAATCTCGACCGTCCACTGAACGAAGCGCGCAAGCATTTATCCTTCGGCTCGGGCATTCATCTCTGCATGGGGGCGCCCGTCGCACGCATCGAGGCGCGGATCGCGCTCAAACATCTCACGACGCGCCTGCCCGACCTGCGTCTTGAAGGCGACGGCGAGCGCGTGGGCACATGGATGTATTGGGGCCGCGCCAGCCTGCCGGTGGCGTGGTGAGCGCGTTGTCGCAAACCGATGCGGGGGCCGGCGCGACGTCCGACGCCCTCGCCTTTCCTCATCTCTTCGAGCCCCTCGAAATCGGCGCCATGACGCTGAAAAACCGCGTCGCCATGGCGCCGATGGAAAGCAAGCTCTGTCACGCCGACGGCTCGGTCTCGCGCGATCAGATCGCTTATTACCGCGCCCGCGCGGCTGGCGGCGCCGGTCTGGTCACCGTCGAATTCACCTGCATTGACGGAAGCGACGGCTTTTCCGCTATGGCGCCGCAGCTTCGCCTCGACACCCCGTTCTACAAAGTCGGCCACGCCAATCTTGCAGCAGCGATCCAGGCAGGCGGCGCGCGCGCCTGCGTCCAGCTCTCCCATGCCGGCCGTCAGAGTACGGAGCGCGTTCTTGGCGTCCAACCGGTCGCGCCAAGCGCGGTGCATCTGAAACTTCTGAACACCACGCCGCGCGCGCTCGAAGGCCACGAAATCGAGCGCATCATTGCGCGTTTCGCCGAAGCGGCCGAATTGGCGGTCGCGAGCGGTTATGACGCCGTCATGCTGCACGGCGCACATGGCTATCTGCTCAGCCAGTTCCTTTCGCCCATCGTCAATCACCGCGACGACGACTGGGGCGGCGACTTTGAGCGGCGCATGCGCTTTCCCCTGGAGGTGATCAAGGCGGTGCGCGGGCGGCTGGGCGGCAAGCCGCTCCTCTACCGCATGTCGGTTTCCGATTTTCTGGACGGCGGACTGACGCTCGAGGATGCGGAGAAAATCGCACCCCGACTCGCGGAAGCAGGCGTCGATGCGTTTGACATTTCGCTCGCCTCGCTCGACCGACACGATCTGCTGGTCGAAGGCATTGCGTTCAAGGAAGGCTGGCGGCTGCCGATGGCGCGGCGCATACGCGCAGCAACCGGCAAGCCTGTCCTGACCGCCGGCGTCATCCGCCATCCCGATTTCGCCGACGCCGCGATCGCGCGCGGCGACACCGACATCGTCTCGCTTGGCCGCGCGATGCTGACGGACCCGGAATGGGCCAATAAAGCGCGCGCCGGGCGCGCTGCAGATATCCGTCCGTGCACATCGTGCAATTGGTGCGTCATGCAGCTCGGCGCAGGTCGCAGCGTCGGCTGTGCGGAAAACCCGCTGACCGGCCGCGAGCTTGATCCGCCGCTTACCCGCTTCGGCGAAGGACGCCGCGCCGTCGTGATCGGCGGCGGTCCTGGCGGCATGGCCGCGGCGCTGATGCTGGATCAGACCGGTTTTGAAGTTGAGCTGATCGAACGCCGCAGCGTGCTTGGCGGCGGTCTGGTTACGTCAGCCTCGCCGCCCGACAAGGACAAGCTGTTCTGGTATCGCGACTTTCTCGTGCATCGAATCTCGCAAAGCGGCGTGCGCGTGCGTCTCGGGGAAACAGCCTCGGCCGCCGAAATCGTGCACGGAAATTTCGACGCAGCCGTCGTCGCCACTGGCGCAAAACTCAGGCCTTTGCCGGGCTTGATTGCAGACGACGCTTGCACACGCCCCGCCGCCGACATCTTGTCGGGAGACATCACGCTCACACCGGGCGATGCGCCGGTTCTAATCTATGGCGGCGGCGAGACGGGCGCGGAAACGGCGCAATATCTCTCCCAGGCCGGCCATCAGGTCTTGCTCGTCACCCGCTCGCCCGCCGCGCAGATGGCGCGCAATGCAGAGCGCCGCCACCGCGCGCATCTGTTGGAGAAAATAGCCTCCGACCCGAACATCACCGTGCTCGAAAATACGCTGGTGACCCATGTCGCGAACGGCGTCGTTACGCTGAAGCCGCCCAATGGTGATGCGCGCGAACAGAGCTGCGCCGCCACGCTGCTTGCGACGGGGCTCGATCCCTATGATCCGGTTTCGGAAGAATTATCAGCCGCCGGTCTCATCACCGTGACCATCGGCGACGCCAGGCGCGTCGCACGCATTGGCGAAGCAGTGCATGACGCTTATGCAGCGATGCGCGCGATCGAGGCCGCTCTGCGCGGAGAGAGGCTGGCGTGCTGAGCGCTCAGGCGCCTGCGTCTTCGGGATCAAACGCAGTATCGGTCAGCACGCCTTCGCTGCGGTCATATTCGGCAAGCCGCGCAGCGACGGCGTCGCGCACCATCTGCAGACCGTCTGCGCCGAGCGCGGCATAGACCGGCGGATCATCCATATCGGCCAGCGCCAGCAACGCTTCTGCGCCCTTTTCAGGATCATTCGCTGCGAGCGTGTCGAACGATTTCATCCGCTCTTTAATCATTGAGACGAGCGGCGCGTAGGCCTCGATAGAGCGCTTCGACGCTGTCAGGCTGGTCGAGCCGAATTTGGTGCGGAAGCCGCCCGGCTCGACAGCCGTCACCTTGACGCCGAAGCCGCCGACTTCAAGCGCAAGCGCTGCAGAAAATCCGGACACGGCGTATTTTGAGGCGCAATAGAGCGAATAAGCCGGAATGCCGCGCGCCGCAGCTACCGAGGCGATATTGATGATACGCCCGCCGCCGGCTTCGCGCATAAGCGGCAGCACGGCCTGGCAGACTTTGATGACGCCAACGACATTCGTTTCCATCTGCCGGCGAATTTCATCGAGGCTGAGTTCCTCGGCGGCGCCGATCAGCGCATAGCCTGCATTGTTGACCACGACGTCCAGGCCGCCCATGGCGTCGCGCGCGGCTCGAACCGCCGGGCCGACCGCTTCGTCGTCCGTGACGTCGAGACTAATTGCGTGCGCGCGTCCCGGCGCCAGCGCCTCAAACTCCGCCAACTGAGCTTCATTGCGCAGCGTGCCCGCGACCTGATCGCCGCGCGCCAACGCGGCCTCTGCAAGCGCGCGACCCAGACCGCTCGATACGCCGGTGATCAGCCAGGACTTGCTCATGCCGCCGCCAGCGAGCCGCGGATATAGGAATCAATCGTGCCGGCGCAGCCGATATGGTCGTCCTCGCCCGATTGCGCGAAGCGCGTGATCGTGTCGAGAATTGTCGGTCCGGGCCGTCCGCACGGGCATTCTTCCGCAAGATCGACCTGGACTTTGTCGCCGGTGATGAGCCCGCCCCAGCGTCCGTCGAGCAACAAATCGAGAAAACCGAAGCGCCCTTCGATGACGCCGCCGACCGCATGATCTGCGCTGAGCAGACGCTCGCCGGTCTGATCGAGCACGAGGGGAATGACCGTCGGCGGAAAGTGATAGCGCATTGATTCACAGCGCGGCATCACGGAGGCGAGCTCGGTCATGCCGTAACACGTGTTGCGGATGACATCGCCGTAGAAGCGGTCCACTTGTTCTTTATAGTCCGCCGGCAGAGCAACATTTTTCACTCCGCCGCCAGCGGCGATGTAGCTGTCTTTATGGAAATCGCCGTCGGGAATGCCGCGCTCGCGCGCGCGCTCGATGATGAGCATGTGCTGGCCCCACATGCCCGACAGAACGATCGGCTCGTGGCGGCGGTCGAGGATCTGGTCGGCGATGTCGCGCACGGCCTGCATCATGCGCTCGCCTTTGGCTTTGGCCTTTTCTTCGAACGCCGCGATTTCGCTGGGCGAGGCCGTGCCTTCGCTCATGCGCTTGCGCAGCGAGGCGACTTCGCTGACTTCGGAGATCAGCAACGGCTCGTCGGTGAGAAAATGCGTCTCGCTGTTTCCGCCCCAGAGCTTTGAGTTGATCCGCGCGGCTTCAATCGCGCTGTTCGGGCCGATATGGGGGCCGAGCGAGAAGTAAGCGCGGCTGCCGTCCGGACGCACAAACGGCCAGCCGATCGTATTCGCCCAGTGGCGCACTTTGGCGTCATAATCATGCGGCGCGTGATTGAGGAAGGAGCACTTCCCGCTCGTCCCGCTGGTTGCGAGAATGTGGTGGCCGGCCGCCTCAAGGCGCTCGAGCCACTCATCGACATTGGTGACGCCCTCGGCATCGACATTCGTCGTATCCGCCACCGACAGCGTGCTGAGCCATTGCAGCATGCGGTCCCAGCGGCCCTTCTCGACGAAGGAGGGCGGATAAGATTTGTAGACCGTGTGCGCGAACAAAAGCGGCACGAGGTCCTCGAGACTGTTGATCGCCTCGACGCCTGCATCTTCGGCGCGCTTGGCGACCAACGGAATCTGCTTGCGGCGCTCCTGAAACAGCTCGTTTGCGGCCTGAAGGCGAAGAGGGTCGAGCTCCGAACGCGGTCGTGCGTACACGTCCGGCTCGTCGATCATGTCGATCAGTGTCTGGCGTGCCGAACTCATGCGTTCACCCTTCCGATTTCATCGTATTGCGCCGGGCGGCGGGCGCAGCGTCGACACGTCCCGACGCTCCTGTCATACCGTCCCGCAAGCTATGACCCTTTCGCTGACGCCAAGCGCAAGACAGAGAGGATTCCGTCAATAGCACAGGCGAAACGGACACTTTGCTGTCAAGCATGGGCCGGCATCGTGTCGGCGATGGGCGCGGCCTTACCCCGCCAATCACGAACGCGATGACAGTGGGCTTGGAAGCTCTTGCGAATTGACCGCGAGGCGGCCAACACGCGTTGTCTTGGCGTGACTGAGAGCAATTGCGGAACGAGGCGACATAAAATGCGCGACAGACTTGCCGAAATCGCCGTCGAGGCCGGGCGGGAAATTCTCGCCATTTACGCACGAGACGATGTCGGCGCCCAGGGCAAGGCGGACGGCTCTCCCGTCACGCAGGCAGACCGTCTCGCCGAAGCCGTCATCCTGAAAGGACTGGCCGCGCTCGCGCCCGACATTCCCGTCGTCGCCGAAGAAGAAGTCTCCGCCGGGCGCACGCCGGACGTGGACGAACGCTTCTTCCTCGTCGACCCGCTCGACGGCACTAAGGAATTCATCAGCAAGAACGGCGAGTTCACCGTGAACATCGCTCTGATCGAGAACGGCGCGCCCGTGCTCGGCGTCGTTTATGCTCCGGCTCTGAAGCGCATCTATGACGGCGCGGGCGAGAGTGCGCGGATGGCGGATGTGGATGTCGAAACCAGCGCCATCGGCGCCTGGCGGCCGATCCGCGTGCGCGCGCTCGGCGATGACGGTCTTGCGGTCGTGGCGAGCCGATCGCATCTCACCGATGAGACGCGCGAATTCATCGAACGGTTCAACGTGGCGGACATGGTCTCAGCCGGCTCATCGCTCAAATTCTGCAAGGTCGCCGAGGGCGCAGCCGATCTTTATCCGCGCCTGGCGCGCACCATGGAATGGGACACCGCCGCCGGCGACGCCGTGTTGCGCGCGGCGGGTGGTTCAGTTTCGACCATGGACGGCGCCGCTCTGCGATACGGCAAGCGCAACCAGGCCGATGACGTTGATTTCGCCAATCCCTGGTTTGTGGCGAGCGGCAGCCTCAATCCGTTTGAACACGCATCATCCACGGTCTCCGCCTGATCATGACGACTGACGAAAACATCCAGACCACCGCGACCGCCGGCGCAGCCGCCATGGCCGACGGCGCGCGCCTGACCCATCTGGCGCGCCTTGAGGCGGAGAGCATCCACATCATGCGCGAGGTCGCCGCCGAGTGCGAGCGGCCCGTAATGCTTTACTCCGTAGGCAAAGATTCCGCGGTCATGCTGCGCGTGGCGATGAAGGCGTTTTATCCGTCCAAACCGCCCTTTCCGCTTCTGCATGTCGATACGACCTGGAAGTTCCGCGCCATGTATGAGATGCGCGACCGCATCGCGGAAGAGCTCGGCGTCGACTTGATCGTCTATAAAAACCCCGACGCAGAAGCGCGCGGCGTCAACCCGTTCGATCACGGCTCGGCTCTGCACACGGATTTATGGAAGACGCAAGGTCTCAAGCTCGCGCTCGACAAGTTCGGCTTCGACGCAGCCTTTGGCGGGGCAAGGCGCGATGAGGAGAAGTCCCGAGCCAAGGAGCGCGTCTTCTCCTTCCGCTCGGCCAATCACCGCTGGGACCCTAAAAATCAGCGCCCGGAGCTTTGGCGGCTTTACAACACGCGCAAGGCCAAGGGCGAATCGATGCGCGTCTTTCCTCTCTCGAA
>JAUIEH010000574.1 GCA_030428405.1 Alphaproteobacteria bacterium | reverse complement strand
GCGCCACCATCAAATCGCCGGCGCTGAACGTCACGCCCGATCAGGACATCATCGTCGACGGAACCAGCCTGCCAACGGCCGCTCCGCCGCGGCTCTTCCGCTATCACAAGCCGACGGGCCTCATCGTGACGCGCACCGATCCGCAGGGCCGGCCGACCGTGTTCGACAATCTGCCGGAAGGCTTGCCGCGCCTCATTTCCGTCGGTCGGCTCGACCTTAACTCGGAAGGCCTGCTGCTGCTCACCAATGACGGCGCCTTGGCGCGCACGCTTGAACTGCCTGCGACGGGCTGGCTGCGCCGTTACCGCGCGCGCGCCTTCGGCAAGGCCGACGACGCCGACTTCGCCAAGCTGAAGGACGGCGTGACGGTGGACGGCGTGCGCTTCGGACCCATCGAGGCCAAGCTGGAAAGCCGAACAGGCGGCAATGTCTGGATCACCGTCAGTCTGAAGGAAGGCAAAAACCGCGAAGTGCGGCGCGCGCTGGAATCAATCGGCCTGCGCGTGAACCGGCTCATCCGCACGGCCTATGGCCCGTTTCAGCTCGGCAGCCTGCCAAAAGGCGCGGCCGCTGAAATCCCCAACAAGCAATTGCGCGAGCAACTCGGCGGCAGGCTGAAGCCGTAAGCGCGCGCTGAACAAGCAAACTGCACCGCTGCGATGCTTGCGCTATCATGCGTGCGGGGACGCGTGAGTGGGGCGAATGTCGCAACGATCCTGGATATGGTCGGCGCTGTCGGCCTATGCCGTGTTTGCGCTGTCGAGCATGATGCTCGGCGCCGTGGACATGCAGATCGACCTGGGCACGCTGGCGGATTTATTCCGCGAGCCGCTGGCGATCATCGTCACCTCTATCGGCAATGTCTTAAGCGCGATGTTCGACATCGATTTCGCACCCATCGCGGTCGTCGCTTATGTCGTGCTCTATGTCATTTCGCTGTTTGCGATCACCTTGATGAATCTGAAGCCCGGCGTGGGCGTGCTCGCCTGGTTCTACGCCGTACTGCATATCGTGCTCGGGCTGCTCTTCTTCCCGCTTCTGTTCTGGATCGCCGCCTCCCGGCCGCGTCGAAGCTCGTTTTCCGTGCCCAATGGCTGGTTCCGGCGCATGATCGGCGGGCTCCTCTTCGCATTGCTCGTCATTATACTGATTGTTGCTTACGCCATATTGGGCGGCATAGAGGTCGGCGAGCGCATTTCGGGCGTGAATGAGTGTTTCGCTCAGATCGGGACAGGCACGAATCTGGGCGAGTGCTTCCCCGGCCGTTTCGGCGAGCTTTTGCTCGAGCTTGAACACAACCCCGAGGTTTTCCGCAACGAGCCCGCCGCCATCGCGCTGGTCGGAAGCATCGTTCTAGGCTCGCTTGCGATTTTCCTGTTGCCGGTCGGATTTGCGGTCGGCCACAAATTGCGCATTGGACGGATGTTCGGCCGCGTCATGCTGGCCGGCGTCATCTGCGCGGCCGTCGCCTTCGCGTCGCTGGCGCTTGAGGGGCGGTTGAACGTTTAGGCGCGCGCTCAGACCCGCCGCGCGCCTTACTCTCCGCATGCAAACGGTATTTCGGCGCTCATTTCCGAACTTTCGGCGACATCGGCGACGATCCGCGCGCTCACCGTCAACGGCTCGCAGCCCGTGTCGAACAGCAAGACCGGCGCGATGAAGGTCTCGGCCTCATCATAGATCGAGACTTCGCTGGTCTGCG
>JAUIEH010000573.1 GCA_030428405.1 Alphaproteobacteria bacterium | reverse complement strand
AAGCCCGATCGCTGGCTGCGCGTCACGCTGACCTGCGTGAAGGAAGCCGACATGTTCGAAGTCCAGGTCGCGGGCGGCGGCGCATATGCGTTCAAGCTGCCGCTGGCGGATCAGGATCCGGACGATTTCTTCCAGCATCTCTACAATCACATTGTCGGCTGGTTTGAGGCCGCCATCAGCGATTACGAGCATGGCGAGTATGGATCGCGCGGCATCGGGTTCGATTTCGCGCAACCACAAGACGTCGCCGCGGATTAAGACCTAGGACGCGCGTGCGTTTCTGTTCGTGATGACGGGGCTCCCATGATCTTAGAAGCGCATGCCGCACAAATACTGCCTGCGAAAGTCGCGTTGATCGGCTTTCTCGGCGTTGGCGCGCAATGGCTCGCCTGGCGCATGCAATGGCCCGCCATTGTCGTGATGAGCGCCGCGGGTCTTCTGGTCGGACC
Organism: Alphaproteobacteria bacterium; assembly: GCA_030428405.1. Classification (GTDB taxonomy): domain Bacteria; phylum Pseudomonadota; class Alphaproteobacteria; order Caulobacterales; family Maricaulaceae; genus JAUIEH01. The sequence continues at coordinate 1,265 of JAUIEH010000573.1, read as the reverse complement.
AATCGCGGCGTCGGCGCTTGGTCATCCGCTGATAGATCCGCAAGCTGATTTTGGAGAATTGTTCCGGCCGCTCGTGGCGCTCGCCGTCGCAGTGATACTGTTTGAGGGCGGACTGGCTCTTGAGTTCAGAGAGCTCAGAGGCGCCGGCAAGGCCGTGCGCCGGCTGGTCTTTCCGGGCGCGCTCATCGCCTGGGCGCTGGGCGCCCTGGCGGCGCGCTACGCCGCAGGACTGCCCTGGGATATCGCCGCGCTGTTCGGCGGCTTGTTGATCGTCACGGGACCGACCGTGATCCTGCCGCTCTTGCGCCAGGCTAAGCTGACCAGTCGACCGGCCGCCGTTCTGCGCTGGGAGGGCATCGTCAACGATCCGGTCGGCGCGATCTTGGCGGTGTTCGTGTTCGAAGCCATTCGCTTCGCTGCTGAGGGCCGCGGCTTCATCGACGCCGTTGCGTGGATTTTCGGCGGCGCGCTGTTTGGCGGCGTATTGGGCATTGTCAGCGGACTGGCGCTGGCCGCAGCGTTCAGGCGCGGCATGGTGCCGGAATTCCTCAAAGCGCCGGTCGTGCTCGCCTCGGTCTTGTGCTGCTACGTGCTGGCCGACCTGATGGCGCGCGAGACGGGACTGCTCGCCGTGACGGTCTTTGGCATGACGATCGCCAATTCGCGGCTCGCCTCCATCCATGAAATGCGCCGGTTTAAGGAGACGATCGCCACGCTTCTGGTTTCGGGCGTGTTCGTCATCCTGACCGCCACGCTGACCCAGGAAACCATCGCGACGCTAGACTGGCGCGCGCTGATCTTCGTCGCGGCGATATTGTTTATTGTTCGCCCCGCAACCGTGTGGCCGTCGACGATCAATGCGGGGCTTTCGGTCAAGGAGCGCGCGCTGCTGGGCTGGATCGCGCCGCGCGGCATCGTCGCCGTCGCCGTCGCCGGCCTGTTTTCGACCGAGCTGTCGATTGTCTACGCAGAACTCGCGGAGCATGCCGAGAACGCGCTCTCCGCCGCGATGGTCGCGGGCGAAACCGCCGAAGTGAACCGTCTGCAGGCGGAAATTGCGCAATACGCCGCCGCGCAAGGCCACGCCGAGCGCTTAACGCCGCTGGCCTTCGCTGTGGTCTTCGCCACCGTCATCCTCCACGGCTTCTCGATCGGCCCGCTGGCCAAGCGCATGGGGCTCGCCGCATCGGGTCCGGAAGGCGTGCTGATTGTCGGCGCCAATCCATGGAGCCTCGGTCTCGCAAAAGCGCTGATGGAGCTGGAAA
>JAUIEH010000081.1 GCA_030428405.1 Alphaproteobacteria bacterium | reverse complement strand
GATGACGGCGCCAAGCACCATCAGCGGGATGCCGACCGGGATCGGCAGCGGCGTCAGAACCAGTCCGACGGCGACGATCACAATGCCGATGGCGAGGAAAATGCGTCTCAGGGTCCACCGGGCGATAAAGCCGATATTGGCGCCGCCAACGGGGACGTTCCCAATCCTTTGAAACGCAAGCTGAAAGTACCGCATCACCCGTCCGATCGACCTTTTTCACTCATATTATTGTTTAACAATAAAATAATTCTGAACGCGGCGGCATCAAGGCGAACACTGACATATCGCCGCGGAGAATCGGCGAGCGTGCCTTTCGGACAACGGCCTTGCGTCAGCTCTGTGCAGTTTCGGCGCCGGCCGGGCGCCAAGCGAGAACCGGCTTGCGCGCAGCCTGGGTTTCGTCGAGCCGCTTCATCGGCGCAAAGCGCGGCGCAGATTTGAACCGTGCCGCATCGCCCGCCTTCGCGCCCTCCGCCAAATCGATGAGCGTGTCGGCGAACCGATCCAGACCCTGCTTCGATTCGGTTTCGGTCGGCTCGATAAGCAGAGCGCCGTGGACGACGAGCGGGAAATACATCGTCATCGGGTGGTAGCCCTCGTCGATCATCGCCTTCGCGAAGTCGAGCGTTTCAACGCCGGTCCCTTTGAGGAATCGATCGTCGAACAGAGCTTCATGCATGCATGTGCCCTCAAAGGCCGGCGTCATGACATGCCTGAGGCGTGCGAGCAGATAATTCGCGTTCAGGACGGCGTCCTCGGCCGCCTGGCGAAGCCCGTCCGCGCCGTGGCTCAGCATGTAGGTCAACGCACGGGTGAACATGCCCATCTGACCGTGAAAGGCGCAGAGCCGGCCGAACGGCGCGCCCTCGGCGTCGTCGTCTTCCTCGATGAACTGGAGCGCGCCGTCAGCGCCGCGGGTGACGCGCGGCAAAGGCGCATAAGGCGCAAGCGCTTCGGAAAAGACTGTGGGCCCCGCGCCTGGTCCGCCGCCGCCATGCGGGGTCGAAAACGTCTTATGCAGATTGATATGCATCGCATCGACGCCGAGATCGCCCGGTCGCACGCGGCCCATAATGGCGTTGAAATTGGCGCCGTCGCAGTAGAAATAGCCGCCCGCTTCATGGATCAGATCGGCGATCTGAATGATCTCGCGCTCGAACAATCCGCATGTGGACGGATTGGTCAGCATGATGCCGGCGAGATCGTCGCCGAGCTTGGACTTCAGATCGTCCAGGTCGACGCGGCCATCTGCGGTGTGGCCGATTTCCTCCACGGTGAAGCCGCATTGCACGGCCGTCGCTGGATTCGTGCCATGCGCGCTGTCTGGCACGAGCACGCGGCGGCGCTTGGTTTCACCGCGCGCGTCCAAAGCTGCGCGGATCGCCAGCATGCCGCAGAGCTCGCCATGCGCGCCGGCCTTGGGCGACAGCGCCACGGCCGGCATGCCGGTCAAGGTCGTCAGCCAATGCGCCAGCTCGTCCATCACCGCGAGCGCGCCCTGCACGGTTTCTTCCGGCTGCAGAGGATGCACGTCGGCGAAACCGGGCAGTCGAGCAACGCGCTCGTTCAGCCGGGGATTGTGCTTCATCGTGCACGAGCCAAGCGGATAAAGGCCCAAATCGATGGCGTAATTCTTCTGGCTGAGACGCACGTAATGGCGCAGCGCTTCAGGTTCGGCGAGGCCCGGCAGGCCGCAGCTTTTCTGGCGCTTAAGACCGCCAAGCCGGTCGGCGCGCCCGCTCGGCGCCGGCAGGTCGACGCCCGTGACGTCGGTGCGTCCGCGCTCGAATATCAAGGGCTCGGCCTGAGCCAGACCCTTGGAGCCCGAAAACGTCTCCTCACTGACTGAAGCGCCTGCATTTGCATCCGGCGCGGTCGGCCGGCCGATCGTGTTCATGGTCATGACAGCGCCCCTTCCAGGCTCTCCGCCAGGCGCTCGCAGTCTTCATCCGTATTTGTTTCGGTGGCGGCGATGATGAGCACGTCGTCAAAGCCCTTGCCGGGCAAGAGCCTGGAGGCCGGCACGCCGGCCAATATTCCGTCTGCGGCGAGTTTGGAGACGATGTCGGCTGCGGGCTTGTTCAGTTTGAGCGAGAACTCGTTGAAGAAGGACGGCGTGAGCAATTCGACGCCGCTGATCGTCTCCAGCCGCTCGGCGAGATCGCAGGCGCGTTCGTGATTGAGCCGCGCCAGGCGCTCGAGCCCCTTTTCGCCCAGGAGCGACATGTGGATTGTCCAGGCCAGCGCGCAGAGACCCGAATTCGTGCAGATATTCGAAGTCGCCTTATCGCGCCTGATGTGCTGCTCACGCGTCGACAAGGTCAGCACATAACCGCGCTCGCCATCCGCATCGACGGTTTCGCCCGCCAACCGACCGGGCATCTGGCGCACGAACTTCATGTCTTCGCGCGTGGCGAACAATCCGACATGGGGCCCGCCGAAATTCAGTCCGACGCCGAGCGACTGGCCTTCCGCCGCCACGATGTCCGCGCCCATCGCGCCCGGACTTTCGACCAGGCCAAGCGAGACGACCTCCGTGACGATCGCGACCAGAAGCGCGCCCTTCGCGTGGGCGTCTTCGGCGAGCGGACGAAGGTCGACGAGGCCGCCGAAAAGATTTGGGTTCTGAACAATGACGCAGGCGGTCTGATCATCAACCAGCGCGCTCGCCTCACCATCTGCGCCGATGGCGGGATCGGCCTGCACGACCTCGACGCCTTGATGCTGAAGCAGGGTCTGGGTCGCCGCTGCGTAATGCGGGTGAAGCCCCGGCGCGAGCACGACGCGCGCGCGGCGCGTGACGCGGCAGGCCATCAGCGCGGCCTCAGCGCACGCGGTCGAGCCGTCATACATTGAAGCGTTGGCGACGCCCATGCCGGTCAAGGCCGCCACCTGAGTTTGAAACTCAAACAGCGTCTGCAGCGTGCCCTGACTGATTTCCGGCTGATAAGGCGTATAGGCCGTCAAAAACTCCGAACGCTGAATAAGATGGTCGACCGAGGCTGGCACGTGATGGCGATAAGCGCCTGCGCCGCAGAAGAATGGCGCACATCCCGCCGCCAGATTGCGCCCCGCAAGCGCCTCCATATGACGCTGCACAGCCATCTCGCCCTGGTGGTTCGGCAGGCCTGCAATGGCGTCGCTCAGTCGCGCCTGCTCAGGCACATCAGCGAACAGCTCGTCGATTGAGCCCGCGCCGATCGTCTTGAGCATCTCGGCGCGGTCATCAGCGGTCAGCGGCAGGTAACGCATATTCTTCGCGCTTTCGGTCTGGCGCGGGCTCAGTCGAGCCCGGCGATGAATTCTTTATACGCAGCTTCGTCCATCAGGCCGGAAAGCTCGCCGGAATCAGCAAGGCTCATCTTGAAGAACCAGCCTTCGCCTTCAGGGTCCTCATTGACCTTTTCCGGCGCATCGGCGAGCGCGTCATTAGCTTCGGTGACTTCGCCATTGACGGGCGCATAGACCTCGCTCGCAGCCTTGACGGATTCGACGACAGCGATGACGCCGTCCTTTTCCGCCGCCTTGCCGGTCGCCGGAAGCTCCGCATAGACCACATCGCCGAGCTTGTCGGCGGCGTATTTGGTGATGCCGACCACGCCGATATCTCCTTCGACGCGGATCCACTCATGTTCCTTGGAATAATATGTCGTCATCTATGCGCCCCCTTGCTCATGCACGACGATAGCGATGCGGCGTGAAGGGCGTTTTCGCGATCTCCGCCGCATGGCGACGCCCACGGATTTCTATCTCCACCGGCTGACCGGCGCTCGATGTGCGCGGCGTGACATAGGCCATGCCGATCGGCGCATTGACGCTTGGCGCAAAGCCGCCCGAGGTCACGACGCCTATATTCGTGTCCGGAAATTCCGGGTCAAAGACTATGGCGCCCTCGCGCGCGGGCAGACGTCCCGGCATTTCAAATCCGACACGCTTGCGCGTGGGGCCATCGGCGATCTCGCGCATCACACGCTCATGACCGGGAAAGCCGCCCTCTTCGCGCCGGCGCTTCGCCACGGCCCAGAGCAGCGAGGCCTCCACCGGGCTTGTCGTGCGGTCGATATCGTGTCCGTAAAGACAAAGCCCCGCTTCCAGTCGCAACGAGTCGCGCGCGCCAAGTCCGATCGGGCGCACGTCATCGTCCGCGAGAAGCGCGCGCGCCAGACCGTCAGCCTCGTTGGAAGCGACGGAAATCTCGAAGCCGTCCTCGCCGGTATAGCCTGAGCGCGAAACGATGCAGTCAAAGCCTGCGATCGATGCATGGCGCGACTGCATGAAGATCATGTCCGTCACATTCGCGCCGATACGCTCCATTACAGCGTGGGCGGATGGTCCCTGCAGCGCGAGCAAGGCTCGGCCGTTAATCTGTTCAACCTCATATCCCGGCCCCAGGCGCTCGCGCATATAGGCGATGTCGGAAGCCTTCTCCGAAGCGTTCACGACCAGGAACAGGCCGTCATCATCGGGTCGCGAGACCATCAGGTCGTCATTGACGCCGCCCTCGTCGTTCATCAGCAGCGTGTAGCGCTGTTGTCCGGCGCCGACGCCTTTGATGTCGCCCGGCGTCAGGGTTTCCAGCGCGCCGGCCGGATCGTCGCCGCGCAAGCGCGCCTGGCCCATATGCGAGACATCAAAGAGCCCGGCCTTTTCGCGCGTCCAGCGATGCTCGGCGAGAATGCCGTCCGCATACTGCACAGGCATCGCATAGCCGGCGAAGGGCACGATGCGCGCGCCATGTTCGACATGGAGATCGTAAAGAGGCGTGTGGAGCAGTTCGTCGGCTTCAGTCATCTGGCGCATCCGTCAAGCAGGCGGTCCGGACCACATGTCCGGCGCCCCCGCTGTCCTTGGCGCCTGAGAGATTCGCAATCGCGACAGCGCTGTGCGCTGCGGCTGAAGCTTACTCCGTCGGCGGGGATTGGCGTTCTCGCCGCACCCGCTTTCCAGCGTTTATACCCGAGCGGTCCGTTGGCCTGAGCGTTTCCGGGGCGGTTGCGCCTTCGGCGCCGGGTCAAGCCCGGTCTCTCCCGCAGGGGTAGATCGCCGAACGCATCGCGCCTCACGGCGAGTCGCGTTCGTTGGTTGCGAACGTAAAGTGCGTTGGCGACGAGTCAATCATCGCCGCCGCGGTTGCGAACAAAACGGCGGCGCGCGCAGCGCTCTGCTATCACCCAAGATTCCTCGGACGAAAGCGCATCGGCCCAAAATCAACCTCAAAATTTGGCTCGTTGATCATCAATCGCCAGAACTTCGAAGCTTCCGACTCGTACTGTTCGTCAAAACCAGCATCCGACGACAGCGAAAGTATGTTTTGCAGCTCGTACGCGAGGCCAACGACGAATAAAGAGGCTCGCCAAATTCGCGCGTAGGTCAAATTGATGTGGGTGACGCCGAGCTTGGCGATTCGCTTGGTTTCTCGAGAACTTTCGGATCTGTGTGCAATCCACTCATTTCTAAATGCGATCATCGCGGAGCGTGTGCGCGAAGAACCCTGAAACCATACAAGTTTCTTCTGTACGCGTTTCAGCCGCCGTTCGACGTTTAGTAGCTCACTATCTTGGTGCAGCCTTCTCACGCAGTCCGCCCACTCTGACCGGACGTGCGCCAATATTTCCGGGTTTGAGAATACGTTGGAAGCTACGCTTCCGATCGAGATCGAGTCCGAATCGCTGTCTGTTAGTTGGTATACTGCCAATATAACTCTTTCGACTAAAACACGGCGTATGAGATCGATATGATATCCGCCATATCGGTCGTACAATTTGTGTTGTAGTGACACATCTGTTCCGAGGGGCGTGAGCGTCCAGAGCACTCTTAGGAGCATCCAACGCGATTGATTTATCGGTTCGAGCAGCTTTCTGACAACTCGGTCCGGCGTATCCGAGAAAACCTCGTTCACCATCGTCGAGGCTCTACAGTCACACGTCGTCGCGCGTTCAGAACGCGCCGTATCGCTTCACGCGGTTCATATATTCGCGATAGGGCTCGCCGAATGTCGCGCTCAGATAGGCCTCCTCGCGCATCACCACGTAGAAGTGGAGATAGAGCGCGAACGGAATGGCCAGCAGCACCATCCATTCAGACGCCGTCATGAAGCCGAGGCCGATCACGAACAATACCATGCCGACATACATCGGGTTGCGCATTTTCTCGTAAATGCCGTCGGCCACGAGACTGGAGCTTGGCTTCCAGGGGCGCACGTCGGTGTTGTCGCGCTTGAACAATTGCCAAGCCTGCATCGCCAGCAATACCCCGCCGGCGATGAAACCGCCGCCGATCGCTGCGCGCACGAATACGGGCAAATGCGCAAACACGCCAAGCGGCGCGAACACCGCGAGCAGAACGCCCAGGATGATGACGCCAAGCAAGACCAGAGGCGGCGGTATGACGACGCCGGCATGCTGAGGAGTTTCGGTCATGTCACGCTCCACGCTTGGCGCGAATCATCCGCGCAGGTCGCGCAGCGTCTCACGGAACGTCGCTTCGATCGACTCACGCGCGACGTGGCGGCCGTCTTGCACGCAATGGCTGCCGGCCGACCAGACATCGGTGACCGCGCGCTCGCCTTCCGCGAATATCCAGCCATCCAGCACGGCGTCGCCCGAGAGGCCGTAAAGCGCATCCGCGTTCAGATCCAAGGCCAGCAGATCGCCCCAATAATCGGATGCGATAGCGCCAGCGTTTCGGCCCAGCGCGCGCGCGCCGCCGCGACAAGCCTGGTCGAACAATAGCCTGCCCGTTGAAAGGCCTTCCGCCGCAAGGACGTTGCGCTCTCGCCGGGTCAGACGCTGAGAATATTCCAGCATCCGCAATTCATCGCGCAAGCTGATGCGCACGTTCGAATCCGTGCCGACACCGAACACGCCTTTCGCGGCGATGAACTCAGCGGCGTTGAACACGCCGTCGCCCAAATCGGCTTCAGTTACGGGCGCAAGGCCAGCAGTCGCCCCGCTCATGGCGAGCGCGCGGGTCTCTACGCCGGTCATGTGCGTGGCGTGGATCAGGCACCAGCGGCGCGTCACCTCGGCATTGGCGAGCAGCCACTCAACCGGGCGCGCGCCATAGGCTGCTTCGACGTCTTCCACCTCCGCCGCCTGCTCAGCGATGTGGATATGCAACGGGCCGTCGGGGATCAGGCCGACCGCCGCCTTCAGCTCGTCTCGCGAAACCGCGCGCAGGCTGTGCGGCGCCACGCCGATCTTATAATCCGCGCGCGCCTCGCCGACTGATTTTTGCGCGGCGGCGACGACTTCCGCAAAGAACTCAACGTCGCGGCCGAACCGCTTTTGACCGCCTTCGAGCGCCCGGCCGTCGACGCCGCCTTGCGCATAAAGCACGGGCAGATGCGTCAGACCGATCCCAGCCTGCGCGGCGGCCGCTGCGATGCGCGCCGACATCTCGCCGGGATCGTCATATTCTGCGCCACCGGGTGCGAGATGGACGTAGTGAAACTCCGCGACCGCGCCATAGCCGGCCTCCAGCATCTCCATGAACGCCTGCGCAGCGATCGCCTCGAGATGGTCCGGCCTCAGCCGTTCAAGGAACTGATAGAGCAAGCTCCGCCACGTCCAGAAGCTGTCGGTCGGGTCCGCGCCACGCGCCTGCGTCATCCCCGCCATTGCGCGTTGAAAGCTGTGGCTGTGGAGATTGCCCGGCGCCGGAACTAGCGCTTTGTCGGTCAGACGAAGATCATCGTTTCTCGGCGCGACGCCGCGCAGAACGTCAGCGATCTTGCCGTCCTCGCCGATGACGACGCGCACGTCGCGCGACCAGCCGTTCGGCGTCAGCGCCAGGGGTGCATGGATTTTGGTCATGGCCGCGCTGATACTCCGCATCGCTTATGTTGGAGAAGTAGGCCGGTTCGGGAGCGCGTGAATGGCGTGGATCGACATTGAGGAAGGCGACGGTCCCGTCCTGCTCGCCTGCCCGCACGCCGGAACCGAGCTGCCTGACGGCGTCGCCGCCAAGCTCAACGGGCGCGGAAGCGAACTTATCGACACGGATTGGCGCATTGATGCGCTCTATGACGGGCTCTTAGCCTCAGCGAGCCGCGTGACGGCGCGCTTTCACCGCTATGTCATCGACGCCAATCGCGATCCATCCGGCGAGAGCCTCTATCCCGGCCAGAATACGACCGGGCTCGTGCCCGTCACGGATTTTGACGGCGCGCCCATCTGGCGCGATGACGCTCTGCCGGATGCAGATGAAATCGAGGCGCGGCGCAGCGAATTTCACGCGCCCTATCACGACGCCGTCGCCGCACAGATCGCGCGCATCAAGTCGCGCTGGGGCTGCGCCATCGTCTATGACTGCCACTCGATCCGTTCAGAAATCCTGTTCCTCTTCGACGGCCGCCTGCCCGATTTCAATATCGGCACGAATGAAGGCGCGACATGCGTGCCAGAAATCGAGCGCGCCGTTGCTGAAGCCTGCGGGCAGGCCGAAGGCTTTACTTCGGTCGTCAACGGACGGTTCAAAGGCGGCTGGACGACGCGCCATTACGGGCGGCCGGAAGGCGGCGTCCACGCCATTCAGATGGAATTGTCGCAGCGCACTTATCTGGAGTCTGAAGAAGCGCCCTTCGCCTTTGACGCCGCCAAAGCCGACATCGTGCGCCAGCCGCTGCGCGCAGCCCTTGAAGCGCTCGACGCCATCGGCCGCTCGGGCGCTCTGAGCGCTCGAACTCACTGAATTACGTCTTCAGCCGCCAGCCGGTCTTGAAGATCCACCACACGATGGCGACGCACACGCCGAGGACCGCGAGCGTCATGGCGATGGAGACGCCGATATGGACGTCGGAAGCGCCGGTGAAGCTCCAGCGTAAGCCCGACACCAGATAGACGACCGGGTTGAACAGCGACACGGTGCGCCAGAACGGCGGCAGCATGTCGATGGAATAAAACGTTCCGCCCAGAAAGGTCAGCGGCGTGACGACCAGCATCGGCACGAAATTGAGTTTTTCGAAATTGTCCGCCCAGATGCCGATGATGAAACCGATCATCGCGAAAGTGAACGCGGTCAATATGACAAAGCCGGCCATCAAGATCGGATGCTGGATTTGCAGATCGACGAAGAAGGCGGCGGTAATCAGTATAATGACGGCCAATATCAGCGACTTGGTCGCGGCCGCGCCGACAAAGGCGAACACGACCTCGAAAGTC
>JAUIEH010000572.1 GCA_030428405.1 Alphaproteobacteria bacterium | reverse complement strand
TCGACCGCCCACCACGCGAACTCGCCCGTGTCTGCGGCGTTTGCGACCGTAACGACCAGCTCGCCACTCGAAAGGTCGTTGCGCGAGGCCGGCGGCAAGCCGGCAGCGGCTTCGTCGACCGAGGCGAGCAGCTCGATATCCGCGTTCATCTGTGTGCTGACGCTGATTGCATTGGCGCCGGCGATGGCGGCCCGCAACTCCGCCGACGTTGTTTCGAACGCCGACTGAACCACGCCGTGCCACAAACGCCGCATGGCGATGTCGCGGTCGTCGAGCGAGCCGTCGCTGACGACGCCGACGCCGTCGAGCAGCAGGTCCATCGTCCAGGTGAGATCCTGCGGCGCGTCGTCGTGATTGGTGACGGCATAGCTCAGCACGCTCACGCGCGGAGCATCGACGACGAGGCGCGCATGGCCATCGGCCTCCACGCTCGCCGCGGTCACGGTCTCTGCGGCGAGCCGTATCCACTCGTTCAGGACGCCGATCGGCCATACGATTTCGTTGATTGACAGATCTTCGGGCAGTTCTTCGCCGCCCATGCGCTGGGCCACGAATGCAATGGCGCTCGCGCCGCCTTCGGCTGACCAGCGCGGATCAGCGCCGCCGGTCGAGACCAGGATCTGGTGCACGGCCTGGAAGGGACGCGCATTCGGGTCATCGCCGTCGAGCGGACGGAAATCCGTTCGCGCGATATTTCCCGAAGCGCGCGCAGCCGCCGGCACGCGGTCGCGCAGCACGCGCCGGCGCGTCAGCGGCTCGCGACCAGGCGAATGCGCGGTGACGTCAAGATAAAGCGCTGCGAGTTCAGCATCGCTCGCTGCGGTTTCTCCGAAAAAGAAATCCTGCGCTTCATTGCGCTCAACGCCGCCTTGCGGGATAGCGTCACCGCGGGTTTCGTCTTCATCGACGAGCAGCACCGGAACTTGTTCCGGCGGGCCGGCGACGGCCGCCTCAAGCACGCTGCCGAGACCGGAATTGCGCGGCGCGAAGGTCAGAAAAATATTCGCCTGCGCAGCGTCGCGCGCTGGTGCGCGCCATTCCAGGAGCACGCTCTCGGTGAGTTCGCCATTGGCTTCAGTCTCGGCGATGACGCGGATTTCAACGTCATGGCCCTGCAGTTCGCTCGCCTCATCCACAATTTCTGCGATCTCTGCGAAGCGCTGGCCGGGTTCGGCGTCGGCAAAGCTCGCGTCGAAATCTGTCCAGCGTCCCGCGAGCCGCGCCTGCACCCAGACATGCGGTCCATCGAAGAGCGAGGCTTCGTCCGTGCCCGTCACGCGGTCGCCAAGGCGCTCAGACAGCCAGGCATAGTCGCGTCGCGCGCGCGCACTCATCCGCGCAAGCGCTTCATCGGAAAAGCCCGCTACCCGCAAGACGTCGTCGCGCGGCGGCAGCGCGGGCGAGAGGGCGCGCGCGCGCAAAGTTTCGGCGGCCTCCGACTCCAGCGGGCCCATCGCAAAGCGCGTCTGCAGGCCCATCGCATCGAGCAGCGCAGCGAGCAGAATGGCGCGGTCGACATCATTGGCGGCGCGCGCGCCCATTGCGCCGTGGGCGCCGCGCAAAGCGCCCTCATACGGATCAAAAGCGAGCTCATCACGCACGAAGGCGAAGGCGGCCTCATGATCGGCGGCCGCGTTTTCGACAACGCCCTCAATTGTGTGCGTCCCATCGGGCCGCGCTTCGATCACGCCGAGAAAGGCTTCGAAGAGCCCATCG
>JAUIEH010000571.1 GCA_030428405.1 Alphaproteobacteria bacterium | reverse complement strand
ATCGTGAGTTTCGGTGAGCACCCAGACATCGGCGTCCTTTGAAGCCAGGAACGAGGAGAGCGCGCGACGACGCTTTGGGATCGCGTGTTCAAGGTTCCAAGTACCTATGCGAAGTGAGCCAAGCATGCGCGCCAGTGTAGCTGAGGCGCAGGGGGACATCAGCTTGTCGCTGAGCGGGCCTCAAGACTTGGCGGCCAGGATACGCGTGACGTGGCGCGCGCGCCCATGTCGACGCGCGCCGTCATTTGCGGTAAGCTTGGTGAAAATGGTTTCACCCGCGCGGAGGCTGCGACATGCGCTTTCTGGCCGGACTGTTTTTGGCGCTGAGCGTGGCGTTCGCGGGGCCGGCGCTGGCGCAGAGCGAACCCCGCCTCGCGCTCTTGATCGGCAATCAGGATTATCCTGCCGAGCCTGGCCGTCTACGGCGTCCGCATCGCGACGTCGCGACCCTGGAAACGGCGCTTGAGGCTGCAGGCTTTCTCGTCGAAGTCGAACGCGACGCGGACGCCGAGCGCATTCGGCGCGCGGTCGCGGCGTTTGCGGGCCGGTTGGATGCGGCGGGCGATGACGCGGTCGGCTTCTTTTATTACGCCGGCCACGGAGCGGTCGCGCTGAGCGAGGGGCGGCGGCGCAATTTCATGCTGCCAGCAGGCGCCGCGGTCTCGAGCGCGGCGGATGTCGCGCTGAGCGGCGTGCGCCTTGATGCGGCGATCGATGCGTTAGAGAACGCCGACGCCGCGACTTTATTCGTCGTGTACGATGCATGCCGGAATTCGTTCCTGCGCACGGGCGGCGATCGCGGCATTGCGGTTGAGCGCGCGCGCGACGTCTGAAGGTTCGGCGGAGGCGCTGCAGACCTATCTCGACGCCCAGCCCGAAGGCCGCTTTCGCGCCAGCGCCGAGCGGTTGATCGCTGCGCTGGGCCTGCCGGCGCCGGGAGGTGAGGAGGCGCCGCAAGGGGACGTATCTTTATCTGTTGCGGAGCGATTAGGGATGACGTCCACGGCTCAGAGCCTGCTCGAAGAATTGGGCTATTATCCGCCCTCGGCCTGTTCGGTGGAGTCGGACAATCTCGATGCCGTCGAGAGCGCAATGATGCCGCAAATCATCGCTCAATTTCGTACCGAGGAGCGCCACGCCGCGGAACTGGAGGAGCGGGGGCTTCGATATGTGTACGGTCCTTATTTCGAAGAGGCGGCGCCGCTCTTGCGCTCTTCAATCGTGGCGTTTCGCGCGGCGGAATCACTCAGCCTGGGGGGCGCGATCAATCGCGAACTGACCGATGCGTTAAATGATGCGTCAGGCGATGATCGGCAGTGCAATTTGGCGGACAATTGGGCCGCGGCGCGTGCGCTCGAACGCGCGATGAACTCAGGCGAACAACCGCGGACGCCTGAAAATCTTGACCGGCTCAGCCGTCATTATCTTGCGTCATTTCACCTGCAGCACGCCATTGAACCTCTTGAGCAGGCGGCGCAGTTTTCAGCTGACGGAGAAATGCTCGCGCTGCTGGGCGAGCTTTATCTGATCGACCAGCGTTACGCTGAGGCGAGCACCGCGCTTACCAGCGCTCTGAGCCGGGGCGTGGCCAACCGCGCGCGCGTATTCTTGCTGCTCGGCGCTGCGCGTTTCGACGAGATGCGGTTTGACGGCGCGATTGCGGCTTTCCGGGAAAGCGAGCGATTGGGGGATGAGGATGAAGCGTTTCTGGCGCGCAC
>JAUIEH010000570.1 GCA_030428405.1 Alphaproteobacteria bacterium | reverse complement strand
CTCACTATCGCCTCCTCCCCGGCGCGCCGGCTCGTTCTTTGCGAGCGACGCCGCCTGCGCTGTCGCGCGTCGTGCTGGATTGCGCCCCTTCAGTCCGCGCCCTGAGGCGTGACATGCTCGATGCTCGGCACATTCAGTGTGCTGAGGTCTGCCGTCATGAGAAAGCCGGTCAGTTGGGCGAAGGCTGCGACCTGGCGCGTGAATGAGCGGGCGTCGAACCGGTTCAGTCCGCCGGAAAACGCCCAATAGGCGCCCAAATCGCCCTGCACGCCATAAGTCGGCAGCTGCAACAAGGCGCCTTGGCGCGACATGCCATACCACAGCCCCTGAGAGCCCCCGTTTGCTCCTTCGCGACCAGGCGACCTGATGATTGCGGACCGCACCTGATGATCGATCGCCGCCTGGTGGGCGGCGTCGATCATGACCTGATCGCCGCTCGCGTAAAACCAAGTCGCATGCGAGCGGCCGCTCGGCGCAATGTCGTCGCCGTCCTCGACATATTCGATCTGACCCAGATGCTCCATCGCAATCAACGCGACCACATTGTCGCGTGCATGCGGATGTTTTTCGAAATAGTCCTCGTGCGCCCAGCGTCGCTCGGCGCCAGGCATGAAATGACGGCAGTCGAGCTCCACGAACAGTGATCGCGGCCGCTCGCTTTGAGGAATGTTCGAATAATATTTGACCAGACCCAGGAGACCAAAGGCGCCATTGTCCTGGCTGATCGACGGGCCATCCGTATGCGTGCGCAACTGGATTTGCTCATCATGCTCGGAGCCGTAATCGCGACCGGGCAGATAAGCGATGAGCTGGTAGGCCTCAGCGTCCACATGCGCGCCTTCCACGCGCAAAGTCGCGATTGCGTTCACGCGCGCATCAGCGATCACAGCGTCGCCGTTCAGGCGGTCGACATAAACGGACGGAAAACCGTAATGTTCGGGCACGCGAAACGTATAAAGACCTTCGGTCGCGCCGCGGTTCAGATTCATCGCGAAGATTACGCCGGCCGGCTCCGCATCCGCAATGTCGCGGACGAAATCCGACGTCGCCGTCATCTCATCCCACACTGCGGGCGAAATCGAACCGGTTGCGTCTTCGCCCTGCGGCGCGGGCGCGCCTTCGCGCGGCCAGCTCTCGTAAGGCGTGGCGTATTCATAGTCCGCCGTTGCGAAGATCGTTCGGAGCGCCTCGCGGGGTTGCGGGCGAAAAACGACGATCTTGCCCGCGACGTCAGGCGGGTCATCAGGGTCCCACATCACCAGAGGCGCCGTCACGCCTTCCGGCCCCGTCAATCCGCAATTCGCGCCGAAATTACAAAGCGGAACCGCGCGATCATTGGAAGTCAGACTCCAACTGGAATCGTCCGGCCAAAGACTCGTTTCGAGACGCGTGAATGACCACGACGAGCGATGAATGTCGACGCAGCCATACTCGCGCAGCTTCGCCTCGAGAAATGTCATGAACTGGCGCCACGAGGCGTTGCCCGTCAGCGTTGGCCCGTTCTCGTCCTTGACTTCATGCCAGGCGATCGCTTCGGCTTCCGAGACGACCCAGTCAGGATTGAGCTGCGCGCGCGAATTCTGTCCGACGCCCGGTGAACTGGTCGTACACGCCGTTATTCCCGCCGCGCCAGCGCCGCCCAATACGAGCCTGCGCGTCAGCATGGTCACGTCACGCCCTCCGCCGGCGCACGTCTCGCGCGCAGGCTCAGTGCGAACACGCTGAGGAA
>JAUIEH010000080.1 GCA_030428405.1 Alphaproteobacteria bacterium | reverse complement strand
CCGGGCCGATATCCCAGTCAAACTGAGCCGAAGCGCCATGCTCTTCGACGCGCTGGACATAGGGATGGTTGGAGTAAGCGACGCGCGCTTCCGGATTGCCCGGCGCGATCTGACGCACCACGCCCGGCGTGCCGAACAGGCCCGGCGAGGAGATGAGGCCGGCGATCGTCGGCGAATAATCCCAGGCCACGCCGGAGCAGCACGATTCATCGCGCTCGGTGGCGTCAAGAATGATGCGGCCGTCAAAATTGGCCGACGGCGCGAAGGTCAGCTGCAGACGGCCGGTGGTGAAGTTCTGGTCGTCGGTGTCGACCACCTGGCCGGTCGTCGTACCCGGCGTGATGATGACGTTATCGGTGTAGCCGTCGCGGCTGCCGTGGCCGAGATAGAAGCCGAGGCCGACTTCGTCCTGAGCCAGCGGCATGTCGAGATTCAGCGAATAGCGACGTGAATTGTAGTTGCCGAACGACGCTTCGATGGCGCCGCCGAACTCGTCCGTATTGGGCGAGCGGGTGACGATATTGATGACGCCCGCGGTCGTGTTGCGGCCGAACAGCGTGCCCTGCGGGCCGCGCAGAACTTCGATCCGCTCGATCGGACCGAGATCGTTGAAGCTGACGCCGTTGCGGGGGCGATAAACGCCGTCGATCATCACGCCGACGGAGCTCTCAAGGCCGACATTGTCGCCGACCGTGCCGAGGCCGCGGATACGCGCGGTCGTGATGATCTCGCTCTGGGTCGAGGTGACCATGAGACCCGGCGCGATCAGCGTCAGGTCACGGATGTCGCGGACGTTCGCCTGTTCAATCTGCGCACCGGTATAGGCGCCGATCGACAGGGGGACGTCTTGTTGGCTTTGCTCGCGGCGCTGCGCTTCGACGACGATGGTCTCGACTTCACGCTGCGCCTGCGCGGGCATCGCCGCCGTCAGCGCGATGGCTGATCCGGCGCCCAGCAGAATAGTTTTGCTCATACGATTCATGACTGCGTCTCTCCCTCCGCGCGCCGATTGTTTCGGCGTCAGTTGCCTCGTTCATGACGGGATTTTCCGACGAATGCACCGCCGCAATGCGCGGGAAACGCATGGTCAGCGATTTTTTTTCTCGTTCGTGGCTTTCGCGCGACGTTTTTGTCCGGCCGCCTGTTGCAGCGCGGGAGCGGGCGGTCGATGATCGCAGCTACGATCAAGAAAAGAATTCGGGGAGGTCCCAGTGGGCGCGATCGACGTCAGCGCAAGCGAAATCCGCGCGAAGGTCTCTGATGAAGAATGGAAGCTGCGCCAGGAGCTTGCCGCCGCTTACCGCGCATTCGCTCATTATGGCTGGGACGATCTGATCTTCACGCATCTTTCGGCGCGCGTGCCCGGACCTGAGCACCATTTCCTGCTCAACCCCTACGACCTGGCGTTCGACGAAGTGACGGCGTCATCGCTGGTCAAAGTCGACGTCGAAGGCAATCCGGTCGTCGAAACCCCGCACCCGACCAATCCGGCGGGCTTCGTCATCCACTCCGCGCTGCACATGTCGCGCGAGGACGCCGTCAGCGTCATGCACCTGCACACGATCGACGGCCAGGCCGTGTCCGCTCAGGAGCACGGACTTCTTCCGACATGTCAGACCGCAATGATCGCGATGTCGGGCGGGGTCGCCTATCACGACTATGAGGGCATCGCGACGGATGTCGACGAGCGCGAGCGTCTCGTCGCGGACATGGGCGACAAATGCTTCATGATCCTGCGCAATCACGGCACGCTCACGGTCGGCGGCACGATCGCCGACGCTTTCATTCGCATGTATTTCCTGGAGCGCGCCTGCCAGGTGCAGATCAAGGCGCTCGCTGGCGGCGCCAAGCTCAACCCGCCGCCCGAAGGCACGCCTGAAAAGGTCGAAGCTCAGGCCGGCGCCGGGCTTGAACTTATCGGCCAGCTTCTGGCCTGGCCGGCCGTCTATCGAAAGATGTCGCGGCTTTATCCAGACCTTCTCAACTGACGTTTCGGACGCGGGGGAACGGTCATGGACCTCAAAGATAAAACGGTCGCCATCACCGGCGGCGCGCGCGGCATCGGCCGGGCCATGGCCGAAGAGGCTAAGTCGCGCGGCGCAAAGGTCGCCGTCGCCGACCTCGAAGGCGCGCCCGAAGCAGGCCAAGCGCTAGGCGGTTTCGGCGTGCGCTGCGATGTCACCGATGAAGGCCAGGTCGCGCGCTTCATCACGGAAGTCGAGCACAGGCTCGGCCCGATCGCGCTGTTCATCTCCAATGCCGGCATTCTCGCGATTGACGGGCCAGGCTGGGGCGCGGCCAGCGCGCCGAACGCAGTCTGGGAAAGGACATGGGCCGTCAATGTGATGGGCTCGGTCTACGCCGCCCGGCATATCGCCGAGCCCCTGGCGGACCGCAACGGCGCCTTCATGATCGTGGCCTCGGCGGCGGGACTGCTCGCGCAGATTGGCGGCGCGCCCTACACGGTGACCAAGCACGCAGCCGTCGCTTTCGCGGAGTGCCTCGCCATCACGCATGGCGATGACGGCTTGCAGGTCGTGTGCGTTTGTCCGCAGGCGGTCGATACCGAAATGGTGCGCGGCGCCTCCGACGGCGCGGGCGGCACGGCGGGCATGGACGGCGTGGCCAAGCCCGAAGACGTGGCGCGCGAAGCCTTCGTCGCGCTCGATGAGAAGCGCTTTTTCGCACTGCCGCACCCAAAAGTGGCCGATTACGTGAAAATGAAAGCGGAAAACGAAGATCGCTGGCTCGGCGGCATGCGCAAAGTGCGCCGGTCCATGATTGAAAGATTTGGCCGCCCGGTTTGAGCCGACGTCAGGAGATAAATGAATGAGCGTATTTGATCTGACCGGCAAAGTGGCGCTGATCGCGGGCGCCAGCCGCGGCATTGGCGAGATGACGGCGAAGCTGCTCGCGCAGCAGGGCGCGACGGTGATCGCCACGAGCCGGAAGATTGAAGATTGCGAACGTGTGGCCGCTGAGATCCGTGAAGCGGGCGGCAAGGCGCGCGCGATGACGCTGCATCTGGGCGAGTTGTCGCATCACGACGACGTTCTCTCTTCAATTCGAGCGGAAGAGGGGCGTCTCGACATTCTCGTGAATAATGGCGCGACCAATCCATATTTCGGTCCGTCTGCGGACACGCCCGAAAGCGCCTGGGACAAGACCTTCGACGTCAATCTCAAAGGCCCGTTCTTCCTCACATCAAAGGCCATCCCATTCATGAAGGAAGGCGGCGGCGGCGCCGTCGTCAATGTTGCTTCGATCAACGGCATCCGGCCGGGCTTTTTCCAGGGCGCTTATTCAATCACCAAGGCGGCGGTGATTTCGATGACCCATGTCATGGCGCAGGAATACGGCGCCGACGGCATTCGCGTGAACGCGCTATGTCCGGGCTTGACCGACACCAAGCTCGCCGCCGGCCTGATGAGCGATCCTGAACAGCTCAAGGAAATGATGAAGCGCAATTTCTCCATCGCGCGCGTGGCGCAGCCGGAAGAGATGGCCTCGGCCATACTTTATCTGTGCTCGGATGAGGCGGCTTATGTCACCGGCCAGTCCATCGTCGTGGACGGCGGCTTCGCCAGCCGGGGGGCTTTGTGAGCGCAGCGACTGAAAATCTCGCCGTCGACGTCCGCGCCGAGGATTCCTTCGACGTCGACGCCATCGATCGCGTGCTCAAACAGAATATTGAGGGCCTGACGGGAACGCCCGTCGTGCGCCAGTTTCCGGCGGGCGCCTCCAATCTGACCTTTCTGCTCGCTTATGAGAACCGCGACCTCGTGCTGCGCCGGCCGCCGAGCGGGGCGCGCCCGAAATCCGGTCATTCCATGATCCGCGAATATTCGGTGACGCGCGCGCTCAAGCCGGTTTATCCGGCCGTGCCGCAATCACTTTATTATTCGAGTGAGGAAGATTCCCCGATCGGCGCGGAGTTCTATGTCATGGAGCGCGTGCCCGGTCTTCTCATCAAGCGCGAGATACCGACCGATTGGGGCTGGTCGGAGGATCAGACCCGCGCGTTCTGCATGCGCTGTTGGGACAAGCTGATTGACCTTCACGGCGTCGATTACAAAGCCATCGGGCTTGGAGATTTCGGCAAGCCGGAGGGCTATGTCGAACGTCAGATCAAGGGCTGGAACGCGCGCTACGAAAAAGTCATCACCGACAATGCCGACGCATTCGAAGACGTGCGCGACTGGCTCGACGCAAACCGCCCGGACCAGGAAGCCGCACATTCGATCGTGCACGGCGATTTCCGCATCGACAACATGATCCTGGACGAGGACGAGCCGCATGACGTGCGCGCTGTGCTCGATTGGGAAATTTCAGCGCTTGGCGACCCGTTGATGGATCTGGGCGCGTGCCTCGTTTACTGGGTCGAGGCGGACGATCCCGAAGAACTGCGGGCGCTCAAGCGTCAGCCGTCAGATGCGCCGGGCATGTTCACGCGCGCCGAGGTCGTGGACTACTACGCCTGTAAGACGGGTGTGAGCGTCGACAATTTCAACTTCTATTTCGTCTACGGCGTGTTCCGGCTCGCGGTCATCGCGCAGCAAATCTACTATCGATATCACCACAAGCAGACGACCAATCCGGTGTTCGCAGCATATGGCCCCGGCGCGCAAGGGCTGGGTCAATTCGCGCGGCGTTTGATCAATGAAGGCGGCGCATAGTCGCCGTTAAACTGGTGTCTTCTCGCGGCGCCGATGGACCGCTCAGTGAAGGAAAAATCCGATGTCCGATCTTGAGACCTTCCGCGCCGAAACGCGCGCCTGGCTGGAAGAGAACTGCCCGCCGGAAATACGCAAGCCTGTTGAGAGCGAGAAAGACATTTGCTGGGGCGGCAAGCAGTGGACATTCGTATCCGAGGCGCAAAAGACCTGGCTTGAGCGCATGGCGGCGCGCGGCTGGACCGTGCCGAGCTGGCCGAAGGAGTATGGCGGCGGCGGTCTGTCCAAAGAGGAAGCCAAAATTCTCAAGGAAGAAATGCGCGAACTAGGCGCGCGCTCGCCCTTGGACAGTTTCGGCATCTGGATGCTCGGCCCCGCGCTGCTGAAATATGGCTCGCATGAGCAGAAGCTGAAATTTCTCCCGCCGATAGCGCGCGGCGAAATTCGTTGGGCGCAGGGCTATTCCGAGCCGAATGCGGGCTCGGACCTTGCTTCGCTCGCGACGAAAGCTGTGGACCAGGGCGACCACTTCATCGTCAACGGACAGAAAATCTGGACGTCATATGCCGATGAGTGCGACTGGATTTTTGCGCTCGTTCGCACCGGTCCGATGGAGCCCAAACATGACGGCATCAGCTTTGTGCTCATCGACATGGAGCAGCCCGGCGTAACCACCAAGCCGATCAAGCTGATCTCCGGCAAGTCGCCGTTCTGCGAAACGTTCTTTGATGACGCGCGCGCGGAAAAGGAAAATCTCGTCGGCGAGCTCAATCGCGGCTGGGATGTCGCGAAATATCTGCTCACGCATGAACGAGAAATGATCGCATCGGGCGGCTCCGGCCTGTTCGACGCGCGCCCGCTCGGTCAGCACGCCGCGCAGACCATGGGCGTGGAAGACGGCATGCTTGTCGACCCGGTCCTGCGCGCAGACCTGACGCGCTGCGATATTGACGGGCTCGCCTTCATGTGCGCGATCGAGCGCTATAAGGACGAGGCGAAAGCAGGCGTCGGCATGGGCGCGAAGTCCTCCGTGCTCAAATATTATGGCGCCGAGCTGAATAAGCGCCGGCTCGAGCTGATGATGGATATTGGCGGCTCGGAAGAGTTTGAGTGGGAAAGCCCCGCCACCAATGAAGGCAAGATCGCGCGCATGTGGTTGCGGACCAAGGCCAATTCGATTGAAGGCGGCACGACCGAGGTGCAGCTCAATATCGTCGCCAAGCGCATTTTGGAGATGCCGGGGGCGTAGGGCCCGATCGTGCGGGCGGCCCGGCGTCGTCCGCATCGCGCTGAATAATTCCGAATACGAACACCTCGCCGAGAGAGATTTGAGATATGCCGCTCGTTCTGAATGAAGAACAGGAAATGCTGCGCGACATGGCGCGCGGCTATCTGACTGACAAGGCGCCCGTGACGCAGTTGCGCAAGCTGCGCGACACCGAGGATGAGAGCGGGTTTTCGCGCGACGCCTGGCGCGACATGGCGGAGATGGGCTGGACCGGCGTTTTGGTCGGCGAAGACCATGGCGGCGTTGACATGGGCTTCATGGCGATGGGCGTCATCGCTGAAGAGATGGGCCGGACACTGACGGCCTCGCCGTTCGTTTCCACCGCCGTGATGGCGGCGACTGCGCTGCGTCAGGCCGGCGGGGGAGCGCATGACGCGCGCTGGCTGCCCTCCATCGTCGCTGGCGAAGCCGTCATCGCGCTCGCGCTGGATGAAGGTCGAAAGCACGACCCGGCCAAAACCGCGATGAAGGCTGAACGCCACGGCAACGGCTTCAAGCTGGACGGCGCCAAGACCTTCGTCGCCGACGGGCACGTGGCGGACGCAATGATCGTGGCCGCCCGCACCGCCGGCGCGCCGGGCGAAGAGCAGGGCCTGACCTTGTTCATGGTCGAAAAAGACGCCGCTGGGCTGAAGACTGAACGCACAATGATGGTCGACAGCCGAAATGCGGCTCATGTCGCATTCGACGGCGTCGAGGTGACGGCGGATGCGGTGCTCGGCGAAGTCGACAACGGCGCCGTCATTCTCGATCGCGCCTTGAATGCGGGCCGGGCGGCGCTGGCCGCGGAGCTTTCGGGCTCGGCGCAGGAGAGTTTCGAGCGCACGGTCGATTATCTCAAAGAGCGCAAACAATTCGGCCAAGTGATTGGCACGTTCCAGGCGCTGCAGCATCGCTGCGCGCATTTGTTCACTGAGCTGGAACTGGCCCGCTCGATCATGATGAAAGCGCTGCAGACGCTGGATGAGGCGCCGGAACACGCCGGCCACATTGTTGCGGCTGCGAAGGCCAAAGTGTCGCAGGTGGCGCGTCTTTCTGCGAACGAAGCCGTTCAGTTGCACGGCGGCATCGGCATGACCGACGAGCACGAAATCGGCTTCTTCATGAAGCGGATTCGCGTGGCCTCGGAGATGCTGGGCGACGCTAACTACCACGCCGACCGGCTCGCAAAAATGCAGCAATACTGAGCACTTTTTGGCCCATGCGGCTGCGCATGGAGTTGTTCTGCGCCTAGTCGGCTGGCCGGACGCAAGAGCGGCTTTGAGAACAAATCATTCGACCGAAAAGGCGCGCTGCTCATCAGGTGAGCGGCGCGCGACAGCGTCTGCGCGCGGCCGCGTTAAGGCTGCTAGTGGAAATAGTGCTTAACTCGCTGGCCGCGATGACGAATATAGCGCCCGGTGACGAGCCAAATGGTTCGTGCTGTGAGGATGAGCGCCCAGCGATGAGACGCAAAGGCGCCGGTAGAAAATATGTCTGGCTCCGCCAACGCGCAGGTGACCTTCCGCCCGGACGACGCAGTCGTGCAGGCTTCGCAAATGACGGCTTTCATCGCCTTCTGCGCGCATGCGTTGGGCCTTTCATTTGAGAATTACGCCGCATTCGAAGCGTTCGCCATCGGCGATTTTCGGCTGTTCTGGGGCACGTTTCTTACGTGGACGGGCATTTCGTATGATGGCGACCCCTCGCGCGTTTGCGAAGGCGATGAAGTTGAAACTGCAGAGTATTTTCCCGATCTGCGATTGAATTTCGCAGAGCAGGTTCTGGCCGGTCGCTCCGGCGAGCCCGAGACCGCGATCATCTCGCGCCATTTTGGCGGCGGCCGCGAGGAAATGAGCCGCGCGGAATTGCGCTCGGCGGTGACAAGGCTCGCGCTCAAGATGCGCGCGCTTGGCGTAGAGCCTGGCGACCGGGTTGCTGCGATAGCGCGCAATAGCTGGGAGGCGGTGACGGCGGCGTTGGCGACATCGGCGATCGGAGCGGTTTACTCAAGCTGTTCGACCGAGATGGGGCCTATTGCGATATTGAGCCGGTTCGAACAGATCGAGCCTGATATCTTGTTCGCGCATTTCGCCAGCGAGCCATCCGATGTCGGCATACTGGTCGGCGAGCGCGCCGCAGAAGTGGCGAGGGCGTTGCCGCGCCTGAAAGCGGTGATTGCGCTTGATGACGGCGATGCGAGCGGGCTTGCCGAGCATGTGCGCGTTGAGCGGCTGACGGACATCTTGAGCGAAGAGGCGGACACGTCCGCTTTCGACTGGCCGCGCTTTGCGTTTTCACACCCCCTATACATCATGTTCTCGTCGGGCACGACGGGCGCGCCGAAATGTATCGTGCACGGCGCAGGCGGGGCGCTGCTCGAGCATCTGAAAGAGCACAGGCTGCATTGCGATATTCGCGACGGCGACCGGCTGTTCTACCAGACGACCTGCGCTTGGATGATGTGGAACTGGCAGCTCACCGCGCTGGCCTCGGGCGCGACGCTGGTGTTGTTCGACGGTCCGCTGGAGGGGCCGGACACGCTGTGGCGCATCGTGGCCGAAGAAGACGTCAGCCTGTTCGGCACAAGCCCCGCTTATCTGCAATTCTGTGAGCGTGCAGGCTTTTCGCCGGCCGAGGAGTTTGATCTCGGCGCTTTGCGCGGGGTCCTGTCGACCGGTTCAGTGCTCTATCCGAACCAGTTTGATTGGTTCTCGGAAAATGTCGGCGACAAACCGCTCCAGTCGATTTCCGGCGGCACCGATATTCTGGGCTGCTTCGTGCTCGGAAACCCGAACCTGGCGGTGCATCGCGGCGAAGCCCAATGCCGCAGTTTAGGCATGGATGTGAGGGCGCTCGGCGCCGACCGGCCCGGCGACATCGGTGAACTCGTCTGCGCCCATCCATTTCCCTCCCGTCCCAGCGGTTTTCTCGCAGATGAGGACGGCGCACGCTTTCACACCGCCTATTTCGCGGACAATGAAGGCGTGTGGACACATGGCGACCTCATCGAGATGACGCTGCGCGGCGGCGCCATAATGCACGGCCGTTCCGACGGCGTATTGAACATAAACGGTCTGCGCGTCGGGCCGGCGGAAATATACCGTATCCTGCAGGATTTTGACGAGATCGCCGAAGCGATGGCGATCGAACAGAATCTCGGCGAGGAAGGTGGAGGCTCGCGGCTCATTCTGCTCGTGAAGCTGCGCGACGGCGTCAGGCTCGATCGCGACCTTGTCGTCAGTATTCGAACGACGCTCGTTCAAAAGGGCTCCTCGGCGCTGTTGCCTGCCCGCATCGCCGATGTCAGCGCCTTGCCGAAAACGCATAGCGGCAAGCTGTCGGAAACGGCGGCCCGCGATGCGCTGAACGGCGTTGCGGTTCGCAATCGCGATGCGCTGC
>JAUIEH010000079.1 GCA_030428405.1 Alphaproteobacteria bacterium | reverse complement strand
GTCAATATGACGAAGCCCGCCATCAAGATCGGATGCTGGATTTGCAGATCGACGAAGAAGGCGGCGGTAATCAGTATAATGACGGCCAATATCAGCGACTTGGTCGCGGCCGCGCCGACAAAGGCGAACACGACCTCGAAAGTCGAGACGGGCGCTGACAGCACTTCGTAGATCGTGCCGGTGAATTTCGGGAAATAGATGCCGAAGGAGGCGTTCGCCGTCGACTGCGTCAGGATCGACAACATCAACAGGCCTGGCACGATGAAAGCGCCATAGGCGACGCCGTCGATCTCGTTCATGCGCGAGCCTATGGCTGCGCCGAACACGATGAAATAGAGCGAGGTCGAAATGACCGGCGTGACGATGCTCTGCCACAAGGTCCGCCAGGTGCGGTTCATTTCGAACAGATAGATGGCGCGGACGGCGTGAAGATTCATTGTCCGTCCCTCACCAGACTGACGAAAATGTCCTCGAGCGAGCTGTTCGAGGTTTGCAGGTCTTTGAAGCGCACGCCCGCTGCGCCCAGATCGTTCAAGAGCGCGCGAATGCCCGTGCGCTCAGACTGGATGTCATAGGTGTAAATGAGCTCATAGCCATCGCCGCCCAGCTCGAGCTTATAGTCAGCGAGCGCGTCGGGGATCGTCGAGATTGGCTCGTGCAGCAACACCGTGAGCTGCTTCTTGCCGAGCTTGGTCATCAGCTCGGTCTTGTTCTCGACCAGTATGAGTTCGCCGTTATTGATGACGCCGACGCGGTCGGCCATTTCTTCGGCTTCCTCGATATAGTGCGTCGTCAGAATAATCGTGACGCCGGTCTCGCGCAGACCGCGCACCATCTGCCACATGTCCTTGCGCAATTCGACGTCGACGCCGGCGGTGGGCTCGTCGAGGAACAGGATGCGCGGGTCATGGCTGAGCGCTTTGGCGATCATCACGCGCCGCTTCATGCCGCCCGACAGCATCATGATTTTGGAATCGCGCTTATCCCAGAGCGAAAGGTCTCGCAGCACCTGCTCGATGCGCTTGGGGTCGGGCGGCTTGCCGAACAGCCCGCGCGAATAGCTCACCGTCGACCAGACGCTCTCGAATGCATCCGTCGTCAGCTCCTGCGGCACGAGCCCGATCAGGCCGCGCGCTTCACGATAATCTTTGAGTATGTCATGGCCATCGGCCGTGATCGTTCCCGATGTCGGCATGACGAGCCCGCACGTGACGCCGATCAGCGTCGTCTTGCCCGCCCCGTTCGGGCCCAGGAGCGCGAAAATCTCGCCATGCTGGATGTCGAGCGAGACGTCCTTCAGCGCCTGAAAGCCGCCTGCATAAGTCTTCGAGACGTTCTTGATGGAGATGGCGGGTTGCATGGAGGCTCGCTTGCGCGGCTGAAGCGGGTCGCGGGGATATAGCGACGACCAGCCCCGATCGCCAGACCGCGATGGTCGATTACATCCGCTCGGGCGCTTCGATCCCTAAGAGATCAAGCGCCAAGGTCAATTGCTTCAAGGTGAGCGCGACGAGCGCGAGCCTTGAAGCTTTTGTCGTCTCATCAGGCGCGGCCAGCACCGGACAGGCGGCGTAGAATTTCGAGAGCGCCTGAGCCACGCCATAGACGTGGTCGCATAAAATATTGGGCGCGCGCTTGTCGTAAGCCTGCTCAAGCGCGCGATCGAAATCATCAAGCGCGAAGACGAGCCGGCGTTCTTCATCCGAACCGACATGGATCTCGCCGGGCGCCACGCCCTCTTCCGCCGCCTTGCGCAAGAGCGATTTCATGCGAACGGCCGCATACAGAAGATAAGGACCGGTCTTGCCCTCAAAGCTCGTAAAGCGGTCGAGGTCGAAAATATAATTGGTCAACCGGTGGTTCTGGAGGTCTGCAAAGCGAATGGCGGCGATGGCGACCTTGTGCGCGACGTCGGCGCGCTCATCCTCGCTCAGATCGGCGCCGAGCCCCGCTTCGGAAAGCCGCGCTTCGGCTTTTTCCAGCGCGCCGTCGAGCAGGTCCGCAAGGCGCAACACGCCGCCTTCGCGCGTCTTGTATGGCTTGCCGTCGGGTCCGTTGACCGTGCCGAAGCCGATATGTTCGAGCTTGTCCTCGCTGAGCAGCTTCGCCTTATCGGCGGCGCGGAAGACCTGCTCGAAATGCTGAGCCTGACGCTGATCGACCACATAGAGGATCAGGTCGGGCGACAAATCCTCAACGCGGTCGAGAATGGTGGCGAGGTCGGTGGTGCCGTAAAGCGCTGAGCCTTCCGACGTCACCAGGATCAAGGGCGCGAGTTCCTTCTTGTCGTCCGCGCGCGCAACGCGAACCACCCAGGCGCCTTCGCTCTTTTCGGCGACGCCGGCTGATTTGAAATTCTCGACCAGTCCCGGGATCAGCGCGTCGACATCGGACTCGCCCTTCCAGAGATCAAAGCTGACGCCAAGGCGCGTATAATCCGCCTTCAAAGCGGCGACGGAGACATTGATGAAATGGCGCAAGAGCGCGCGGTAGCCGGGCCGGCCAGCCTGCAGCTCCGCCGTTGCGCGACGCGAGCGCGCGAGGCGCTCGGGGTCTTCCTTCGCCTTGGCGGAGGCGAGCGGATAAAGCCGCGCCAGATCCTCGATTGTCACGGGCGGATCTTCGGGAAACGGTCCCTCGGCGCCCTCGGCGAAATAAGGAAGGTCGCGCGCTTCATCCTCCAGCTCGGTGATGAGATGGCCCATTTGCAGGCCCCAATCGCCGAGATGGACGTCCGACGTCACCCGGTCGCCGCGAAAGCGGAACAGGCGCTGTAGAGCGTCGCCGATGACGGCGGAGCGCAAATGGCCGACATGCATTGGCTTGGCGACATTCGGCCCGCCAAAGTCGAACACGACCGCGCGCGGCGTCTCGACCGCAACGGCGCCGGCGCGTTCGTCTGCGCTCAGCCCACGCGCGCGTTCATCAACGGCCGCGTTCCCGGGCGTGATGTTGACGAAGCCGGGTCCTGCGATTTCGATCTCGCCGAATAGCGGATCGTCGGAAATCCTGGCGACGACCTCTTGAGCGATATCGCGCGGCGCGCGTTTGGCGGCTTTCGCCGCCGCCATCGCGCCATTGCACTGAAATGGACTGAGATCGGGCCGGTCGGAACGCACGACGCGGCCGAGCGCAGCCTCAAGGCCAAGCGCTTCAAACGCAGCGCCGAGGCGCGCGCTCATCGCGTCCGCAAATGAAGCTGCGGCCGGCGCCTCTTGCGTCGAAACGCTCATGACCGTGAGCCGCCCTACTGACCCGCATCAACGCGGAAACGCAATCCGCGGCGATTGAACTCAAGCTGGTCCTCGCTCAGCACGAAGCCGACGAGAATTTCGAAATTCGAGCCCGAAATATTTTCGTGCGCGCGCGGGATTTCGATGCGGTCGAAGCGCTGGCGGATATAGGTGCGGTCCTCGCCCTCATCGAAGCGCACTTCGATGGGGAATTCCTGACGCTCGATCACCGTCGTCTCCGAGCGCGTGACAGCGACGAAGATCGTGTAAGTGTGGCGATCGCCATCCGCCGCCGGGCCGCGACCGAAACCGAGATCGACCTCGAGATCGGCGATGATCGGCTCGTCGTCGCGATATTCGCAGAACGAGTGCACGCGCTCGAATTCGCCGGTGAAGGCGACGTTTTCATACGTCACCTCTTCGCCCTCGAGTTCGACCAGACGAGACGCCTCATAGAGCGCGAACGCCGCCGGGCACGGACCCGGGTTCGGCGTATCTTCAAACGGGTTCGGCACATCCGGAAGCGAGCTGCACGCAGCCGTCGCCAGCCCAAGTCCCAGCGCGATGGCGGAAAGGCGAATAAACATCGTCACTCCCGGAATTGATGGCGGCGAAAGGCGCATGCGCGCGCCGCCGAGGTCGTTGGCGTGATAACGCCGCCCGCGCCCGGGGGCAATCTCTTGGCCGCAGCGAGCCGTGTTGCGCACAAGCGAGACGCACGCCGCCACATCGCCTATATCTCAAGCCATGAGTGATCGCGCGCCTTTAAAAATCCTGCTCGCGGCCCCGCGCGGCTTTTGCGCCGGCGTCGACCGCGCCATTCAGATCGTCGAACAAGCGCTCGCGAAATGGGGCGCGCCCGTCTATGTGCGCCATGAGATCGTCCATAATCGCCATGTCGTGGATCGGCTGAAGGCGCTGGGCGCCGTGTTCGTCGACGAACTCGACGAATGCCCCGACGACCGCCCTGTCGTGTTCAGCGCGCATGGCGTGCCCAAATCCGTGCCGAGCGAAGCTCAGCGGCGCAATCTCATCTATGTGGACGCCACCTGCCCGCTGGTCTCCAAAGTGCATGTCGAGACCGAGCGCCAGCATAGCGCAGGCCGCGAGGTCGTGCTGATCGGCCACGCTGGACACCCCGAAGTCATCGGCACGATGGGCCAGCTGCCCGACGGCGCCATCACGCTGATCGAAACGGTCGAGGATGCGCGCGCCTTCTCGCCCAAAGACCCTGACGCGCTGGCGCTGGTGACTCAGACCACGCTCTCGGTCGACGACACCGCCGAAATCGTCGCCGAACTGCGCGCGCGCTTCCCCACCATCGCTGCGCCGCATAAGGAAGATATCTGCTATGCGACGACCAACCGGCAGGAAGCCGCCAAAGCGATCGCGGGACGTTGCGGCCTCGTGCTTGTGATCGGCGCGCCGAATTCGTCGAACTCGAAGCGACTGGTCGAGGTTGCGCTCAAGGCGGGCGCTGCGCGCGCTGAGCTTATCCAGAGCGCGCGCGACGTCGACTGGGACGCCGTGAGCGCGGCCGGCGGCGTGATCGGGTTCACAGCAGGGGCCAGCGCGCCTGAGAGCCTGATGGACGAATTACTCAACGAGGCGCGCCTGCGCTTCGACGTCAGCGTCGAAGAAATTCGCGTCACCGATGAGGGCGTCGTGTTCAACCTGCCGCGCGTGCTTGCCGAAGTCTGAAGCGATCACGCAATCGTCATGCAAAACGCGCCCGAACGCGCGCCGCAGACGGGACTGACGTCTTGACGCGAAGTCCGCCAGCGCCGATGTCGGCGCCAGGACGGAAAATCACTTTCTGAGGAATTGAACCATGGCTCAACGTTGCGGGCCTCTCGCAGCGATGGCGCTCGCCTTGTGCATCGCCGGCGGCGCCCACGCCGATCCCGAACCCTATGATCCCGACGAAGACATGCCGGAAGAGCCCTATCACGTGCGCGGCTGGCTCGAGCACGCCCGGCTGATGCCGGTCGGCCTCCTGCTCGACGCCAAACTCGATTCCGGCGCGCGCACCTCCTCGATCGACGCCGAAATCCTGGACGGCTCTGAAGAGATCGCCGACGACCTCGAAATCGCTGATGTCGCTTCAGAACCCGAAGAGGACGAGGGCGAGGAGCCCGATGTCGAGCCCGGTGAAGACGCCGTCTACGACATCGATCACGATGACGAGGCAATCGACGAGGACGCGCATTACGTGGTCTTCCGCATCACCAACGAGTCCGGCCGCAGCCGCGTTTTACGGCGTGAGATCGTGCGCTGGGTCGAGGTGAAGCGGCGCGGCGGCGGCACCATGCGCCGACCCGTCGTGCATCTGGAGTTTTGCATCGCAGGCGTCTGGGCCGAAGGCGAGGTCAATCTGGCGGATCGTTCGGGGTTCAACTATCCGCTGCTGATCGGCCGCAACATGCTCAACACCTCAGCGATCATCATCGACTCGCGCGAGGTCTACTCCTACCGGTCGACCTGCGAGCCGCCGGAAGATTACGACGCTGACTGATGAAATGCGAGCGCGGATGGCCGGCGAGACTAAAGGTCCCGCCAGGTCATCGGCATGCCGAGTTCGCTGAAGAGCGTTTCCCAGTAATCGCGCAAGGCGCCGCGTTGCAGGTCCTCATAGCGCTCGCGCGGGATCAGGCGGACCTCGACCTCTACGCCGCGATAGCGCCGGCCGAACTGGCGCTCGATCGCCTCGGCCACCTCCACGGGCGAGGCGATGTTCGCCGGCAATGATCCGCCGCCGCCGTAAATCGAGAACGTGTCCGAATTCTGCAGCATGTCTGAAATGACGACGACGCGGCGCTCCGGCGCGTCCGGCCCGAACGCTTCTGTCTGCGCCAGACGCGCTATGGCTTCCACGACCGGGCTGCGCGGCGCTTCGCGGGGACTGATCAGCCCGTCCATGATTTCGTTGAGCGGACCTTCGAACTGTTCAGCGTAGCGCTCCTGAACGATGCGCGGATTGCGGTAGAGCGCATTGGTCTGGTCGCCGCGGCCGGGATTGCACATCGAAAAGGCGCCGTCCTCGTCCATGCGGCCGCGCTCGTCGAGTTCGAACAGCGTGAAGCGCTCGCCCACTTCAAGATCGTTGGAGGTGCGGCGAACGAGACTGGCGATGCGATCGGCCTGACGGCGCGAATAATTATCGGTCTTATCCAGCAAAACGGCCGTGTGCGGCGGAATGCCTTCGCCGAGCACGCACAGCGTCTGCTCGTCATAGTCCGGCGTCTGACTAAGATTATAGAACAGAAAGCCCGCGCCGATCAGGACGGCGATGACCACGGCGAAATTGACCATCGCCTGGCGGCGTAGGCGGCGTTGGCGTCTCATGAGCGCTGACCCGTCTCCACGTCGTCGACGCCGTCCGGACGCGCGCAATCCCCGCACACTTCGCGAACGACTTCTTCAGATACGCCGAACTCATCGGAGAGTTCCCGATTGCTCGTGCTCAGCAAGCGACGCACGCCTTCAACGCGTTCATCGAGCGCGCGGAACAGGGCCTCGCGATCGGCAGGCGTGAATTCGCGGCCGTTCTCGCCGTCAGCTTTGAGATCGTCCTTTATCTGCTGAACGATGGCTTCATAGCTCTCGTAATATTCCTCGAGCGCGTCCTGCAAATCTTCGCGCGCGCGCTCGATCATGCGGGCGGCGTCGCTGAAGCCCGGGAAGGCTGCATCAGAGCGCCGGCCCTCGAAAGCCGCCAGCGCCGCGATCGCCAATCCGAGCGCGAACAACACGATGGAGTCCAGGGAGTGCAGGCTCATCGGTCGGCACACCGCGCTCGCCGCAGCGCCCGCGAAACTCGCTGCAACGTCTGATTGCAGATAAGCCTCGCACGACCCTTGAAGCCAGGGAAAGAGCGGCGTCGCGTCGGCTGTCGGCGGGCTGAGCTCAGCGGCTTCAAGCTCCAACAGGTTTCGATAATGCGCCGCGCTGAGCGAAATGATCACCGCGAGCAATGTGCCGAAAATCAGCGCGATGATGCCCCAGAGCTTTTTCGGCCAGTGATAACGCACGGGCGCCGAGGCGTGGCGCAGGCCCCAAAAACCGATGATGAAATAAGCGACGGCGACGTTCGAAAGTGACACCGCGCCCGCCTGAAACACGCCGCCCGCCAGACCCATCTCGCTTTGCAGCGAGAAGAAATAAGCGTTGGCCGCACTCTCGAACAAAACCAGCAGCGCGATGACGGAGAGATTGAACATGCGCACCGGCGGATGGTCGCTCACATAGTGAACGCCGTGATGCATCGCCTCGCCCGGCTGGATCTGCTTGCTCGGACGGCGCGCCCCGCCGAGCCGGCGAAAGCGGTAAAAGCTGAGATAGGCCCGCTTTGCGTAATCTGCCTGCAGAATGACGTTGTCGTATTCGGGACTGGGCCGCTCGGCATAATAGCCGAAACGCCCTCCTGCTCCGCCCGTTTCGCTCATGAAAGCGCCTCCGAACCGTCCGATCCCGCTCGCGCCTTTCAGACGCGCTTAGTCTCTGGCTTACCATGACGAAGTCAGGAAACAAAAGCGAACCCGGACTTCACGCGTGCAAAGCTTGACCCGAGCGCGCGAAGCACGCCCCTTGGCGGCCATGGCGAAAAAACAAGTCACGATACACACGGATGGCGCGTGTTCAGGCAATCCGGGACCGGGGGGCTGGGGGGCAATTCTGGAGTGGCGGGATCAATGCCGCGAGCTCAAGGGCGGCGAACTCGACACCACGAATAACCGCATGGAACTGACAGCGGCCATAGAGGCGCTGGCTGCGCTCAAGACGAGCTGCGCCGTCACATTGATCACTGACAGCGTCTATGTGCGCGACGGGGTGATGCAGTGGTTGGAGCGCTGGAAAGCGAATGGCTGGCGCACCGCCGCCAAGAAGCCCGTCAAGAATGAAGACCTCTGGCGCATGCTCGACGAACAATCCGCTCGCCACGACATCGACTGGCGCTGGGTGAAAGGCCATTCCGGCGATCCCGGAAATGAGCGCGCCGATGAGCTTGCGCGCGAAGGCATGGCCGACCGGCTCGCGGAAAGCGCCGCCTCCTGAACTCAAGCTGAAACGCCTTGACGCGACGGCGTTCGCTCTTTATTTAACCAAATACGCAATTAATGTGAATGCTAATTAATGACCACGACAAGCACGCTCGATGGCGTTTTCGCCGCCCTTTCCGATCCGACCCGTCGCGCCATTGTCGAGCGTCTGGTCAAACGCGGCGAAACGACCGCCGGCGTTTTGGCCGAGCCGTTCGACATGTCGAAGCCGGCGATTTCGCGCCACCTCAAAGTGCTGGAAGACGCTGGATTGATCGAGCGCCGCATCGAGGCGCAATGGCGCTTCTTCCGTGTGCGTCCTGAAGCGCTCGCAGATGCGTCCCGCTGGGTCGACGAGCATCGTATCTTCTGGGAGAGCGCGCTCGACCGGCTTGGCGCAGAGCTGAAAAAACCGACCACTGAACAAGGAGATGTCTGATGACCTCGATTCCGGCATTGCGACTGGAACGCCGCTATGACGCGTCAGTCGATCGCGTATTCGAGGCGTGGACGGATCGGCGCATCTTCATGAGCTGGTTCGGGCCTGAAGGCGTGACGATCGCCGAGGACTGCGTTCTCGACGTCCGTCCCGGCGGCGCGTGGCGCGCGGTCATGCTCGGCGAAGGCGATCCGGCGCCGGAAGTCAGCGGCGTATTTCTGGAGGTCAGTCCGCCGCAAAGGCTGAAGCTCACCTTCGCCTGGACCCAGCCGGACGGCTCTCGCGGTCACGAGTATGTCGTGACGGTCGACATCGAACCCGACGGCGATGGTGCGCGGTTGATCCT
The DNA here is from genome assembly GCA_030428405.1 of Alphaproteobacteria bacterium. Lineage (GTDB taxonomy): Bacteria > Pseudomonadota > Alphaproteobacteria > Caulobacterales > Maricaulaceae > JAUIEH01. The sequence goes on along the minus strand of JAUIEH010000079.1, from coordinate 298 downwards.
TACGCAGGAAGAATTTCTCGCTGATGATCAGCGCGCCAACCATGAAGACGGCTGGACGTCGTCTTTCGATTGCCTTGCGCGCGCGCTTGCCGAACCGGTTGCGTGAACGCCGCCTAAGTGATCCGTCTTACGGTCACGGTTGCGCCTTCCACGGCGGTGACTTCAACGAAGGCGCCGATCGATGGCGGAATGGCGGTGTCGTCGATGACGGCGCGCCACTGCGAACCATAGACTTCGACCCGGCCCGTCCCGCCCTCAAACGGCGCGACGACGCGCGCGCGCTCGCCGACTATCTGGC
>JAUIEH010000078.1 GCA_030428405.1 Alphaproteobacteria bacterium | reverse complement strand
GCGCGCTTTTCGGCGGCTGTTGTCCGCCACCTACAGAGGTCGCCGGTTCCGGCTGTTCCGTCTGCGCCATTTCGTCTTCCGCGACGACGACGATCGTGCGGTGCGCGGGATCGCTTTCCGTCCACCAAGACCGCAGCTTTTCCATGCTGATCCGGCGCAGAAGCTCGGCGCGGCGCTGTTCGCTTGGCGCAACCAGCCGCACGCGGCGCGCATCGCTGTCGCCAAGGCGGAAGGAGCCCCAGCGCCGCCACGCGTCATCGCCTATCCAGTCACGCACTTTGTCCCGAAAATCCGTGAACACCAGATTGGCGTCCGGCGGAGCCGGCGGCCCGCCGCCATCACCATTCGAACCGGCTCTCACGCCGCGCGCAACGAGCGGCAGCCGGCTTCCAACTCTTTGATCTAGCCCGTTAGTCATTATTTGGTCGCCCCCTTCTTTTGATGAGGTATCAGAGCGTCACCCGGCCTTCTCGCCGGACCCAATTTGTTGCGCAGACAATGTCCGCTTTGCGCGAGACAATCTGCGTACGAACTGTGTCATCCTCCTCAAGGCGTCGCGCATCGCGTCGCGACCAGCGCCAATTCCCTACGCGGCGGACAGCCGGAATCATCGCGCCGGACATCCGTGACACACGGCGGTCCTGGCGTTCATCCGCCGATCGGAGACCCGATACGGCGACGACCCGAATTCCAGCGACCCCCATCGCTTGTGATCCGACCTCGGAGAATTCTCCTCGCAGTCGGCGTCAACCTGGACAGCAAACCTCAAACGCGAAGCCGAAACCAGTCTTGACTTAACACTTTTTTTACAGAACGCGGCGTCTCAACTTGGCGCTAAATAAAAACGCAAAGTGGACTATCGAAGCTGCAACAACAACTTCGCTAAACTGCTAGGAATACCTTCTTGGGCGCGGCGATATGAGCGCGACCAAACAACGCGCTCTTAACTGGCCATCGCGCGGATGCGGCGATTCAGGCGAGAGATTTTACGCGAAGCGGTGTTCTTATGCGTCACGCCGCGCGAGGCCGCGCGCATGACAACCGGCTCAGCCGCGGCCAGCGCTTGACGCGCGGCGGCCTGATCGCCGGAGGCGATGGCTTCTTCTACTTTGCGAATGAAGGTGCGCATGCGCGAGCGGCGCGCATTATTGACTTCGGTCCGGCGCACGAGGCGGCGCGCAGCTTTCTTGGCGGACGGCGAATTCGCCATTGGTCTTCGTACCCCATCAGTCGCAAGCGCGGAGAACCCGCGCGGAAGGGAGGGGTAAATACCGCCCGGGCGCGTCGACCGTCAAGCCGGTTCTGCGCTGGAGGGCGAATCGCCGCCTATTTGTTTTTGAAGTGAGGCGCTCGCTTCTCTGTGAAGGCCGCCATGCCCTCGGTCTGGTCCTCAGTCGCGAACATGGACTGGAACACCCGGCGCTCGAGGCGAACGCCCTCTGCGAGCGTGGTTTCAAACGCTGCGTTGACGACCTCTTTGGCCATCATCGTGATCGGCAGCGACATGGACGCGACCTTGCGCGCCGCCTCCATCGCCTCGTCCATCAGATCATCGAGGGGAACGATGCGACTGACCAAACCGGCGCGCTCGGCCTCTTCAGCGTCCATCATCCGGCCTGTCAGGCACAGATCCATGGACTTGGCCTTGCCGACCGCGCGGGTCAGGCGCTGCGTGCCGCCGGAGCCCGGCATGACGCCAAGCTGGATTTCCGGCTGGCCGAATTTGGCGTTCTCCGCGGCGATGATGAAATCGCACATCATCGCAATCTCGCAGCCGCCGCCGAGCGCATAGCCCGCGACCGCCGCGATGATCGGCTTGCGGAAGCGCGCCACCGATTCCCACGTCTCCTGGAAGGGATCGTTGCGATAGAGATCGATGAAGTCGCGCGCCTGCAATTCTTTGATGTCGGCGCCGGCCGCGAAAGCCTTGGTCGAACCCGTGAGGACCACGCAGCCGACGGAATCGTCTTCCGCAAACGCATCAAGCGCCGCGGACAGCTCGCGGGTCAGCGCATCACACAGCGCGTTCAACGCCTTGGGGCGGTTCAGCGTGATGACGCCGACGCCGTCATTGGCGTCCACCAGGATGAATTCGTAGGCCATGACGGTCCTTATTCCAGCATCACTCGCCGGAGCTTGCGGGTGAAATTTCGAAGACGACGCGCGCCTGCGCGCCCGTGTCGCGTGCGATCGACACGGCCAGGCGTTCGCCGGCGCGCTCAAATACGCCCGCGCGAGAATCCTGCAGCCGCCAACCGAGCGCCGGCAGCGTGCGGCGATAAAAATCGAGCGCGTCCTCAACGGCGACCGGTCCGCTCGCCTCAACCCTGACGATGCGGCCGCGCGCCGTTTCGAATGCGAAGCCCGCATCGGTTTCGGTCAGACCGTCCATGATCGGAAGGTCTTCGACGCTGCTTGCGAAAGTCACCGCGCCGGCGGGCGCGGAGAACGCGAAGGCGGCGGCGAGCACAGAGGCCGCCAAGAAGCCATGCCGGATCAAAATATTCTCCGTTCGCCTGACGATTCGACATGAGCCTTAACGCAATTTGTGCGCCGCCGTCACGCATCGCGTCGAATTCGCGCGTGAGGCGCATAAGACCTTGAAATTTCACCGCTGACAGCGCGTGCAATAGAAGGTCGAGCGGTTGCTTTGCACCAGGCGCGCGACTTGGCCCGCACAGCCTGGGCGTGCGCATTGCGCGCCTTCGCGGTCATAGACTTCAAACGCGTGCTGAAAATAGCCGAGCGCGCCATCCGCCTGCGCATAATCCCGCAAGCTCGAGCCGCCTGCGGCGATCGCATCGTTGAGGACATCCTTGATGGCGCGCGTCAGCCGGTCGAGCCGTTCCTTGCCGATGGAACCCGCCGCGCGCTTGGGGCTGATCCCGGCGCGAAACAGCGCCTCACAGACATAGATATTTCCCAAGCCGGCGACATTGCGCTGATCCAGCAGCGCCGCCTTCACGGGCGTTTGCCGGCCGGCGAAAGCCTTGCGCAGCGCGTCTGCGTTGAATGCATTGGAGAGCGGCTCCGGCCCCATCCTGTCGAAGGGCGGCGTGGTTTCGAGCGCATCGCTCGGCGTCAGCAGCATGAAGCCGAAGCGGCGCGGATCGTTGAAGATGATGCGCGCGCCGTTCTCCATCTCAAACTCGACATGGTCGTGGGCGGGATTGGTGTCGGCGCCCCAGGGCGGGCCTTCCGCCTCCGAAATCGTAAAACGGCCAGACATGCCGAGATGCATGACGAGCGTTTCTTCGGTGTCGAGCGCGGCGGCGAGATATTTGCCGCGCCTTGTCAGCACGTTCAGCCGTGCGCCCGTCACGCGCTCGACGAAATTCGCCGGAAACGGAAAGCGCAGATCGGGCCGGCGCTGAGCGACCGCGCGAAAGCGCTGATGCGCCATGACGGGCTCCAGACCGCGCCTGACCGTCTCGACCTCGGGAAGCTCTGGCATGACCAGCGATATACGGGGGCTCAGACGCGATGGCGAGCGCTTGCGGGCGCGCAGACGGCGCAGCTAGGCTTTCTCGGTCGAAATTAATGAGGCCGCGCCAGCATGAAGGTCAGCGCAGACGACGTCCGCGCCCGCATGAACGTCGAGCGCTATGACACCGCGCTGGGCGATTGGACTTATCATTCTGCGCAGCCCTGCCCGCCGCTGAGCAATAGCGTGCGCCTCATCTGGGACGTGACCGGGCGCGCAGGCCATAAATCAGACCGCATCGTTCCCACTGGCGACGTCGTTTTGATCGTCGACCGCGCGGCGCCGGCGGCGGACGCCTTTGTCTGCGGCCTTCAGCTCGAGCACATGATCGTGCCGCCCGCAGAGCACGCCGCCTTCACGGGTGCGCGCATGTCGCCGCTGACCGCTTTCCGCGTGTTCGACGCGCCTGCGCGCGAGTTGACCGGCGCGCTGACGGACTTGAACGCTCTGGTCGCCGCTGAGGCGGAGCGTCTGCGCGCGCAGCTCGTCGAAGAAGATGAGCCCGCCGCACGCATGGCGCTGATGGAGAACTTCCTGATCGGCCGGCTGACGCGCGGACCGCTCTGGCACGATGCGGCGGCGCATGTCTGGTCGATGCTCGTGCGTTTTCACGGCGCCGTGCGCGTGGACGCGGCCGCCGACGGCGCAGGCTTGAGCGCGCGCCAGCTTGGCCGCGTGTTCGACGAACAGGTCGGCGTTTCACCCAAGGTCGCCGCCAAGCTTTTGCGCTTCGAGCGTGCGCTGATGCTGATCCGCCGAACGGACATGCCGCTCGCCGCAATCGCGTATGAGGCGGGCTACGCCGACCAGTCCCATCTCAATCGCGACTTCAAGGAGCTGGCCGGAACCTCGCCGGCCGCCTACGCGAAAAAGCGCATCGTCTCCGGCGACCACGCTTTCATGCTCGAAGAAGCGTAAGTTCCGGGCGCGCGGCCGGCGCGTCCGATTCATCCAATCTCGACACGCTTAAGCCCGCCAATATCGCCAAGGCTCGCAAAGGGCCGGTTGAATCCAGGGAGAGATCGATGCCGCAAATCAGCATTCTCGCCGTGCTCGTCGCCAGCGTGTCGGGCTTCATGATCGGAGGGCTTTGGTACTCGCCCGTCCTGCTGGGCAAGCGCTGGCAGCGCGAAGCCGAGCTGACGGATGAAAAACTGCGCCAGGGCAGCCCCGCCGTCATTTTCGGCGGCGCCTTCGTGCTCAGTCTGCTCGCCTCTTTCACCTTCGCCGCGTTTCTCGGCCCTGACGTCACGCTGGCGCAGGGCGCGATCTACGGCTTCCTCGCGGGTCTGTTCTGGGTCTCTGGCACAATTGGCGTGATCTATCTGTTCGAGCGCCGCTCGGTCGGCCTGTTTCTCATCAATGCCGGCTATTCGACGCTCTGGTTCACGACAATCGGCTCGATCATCGCGCTTTTGAGCTGATGCGGCGGCGCGACGCGATGGCTGAGGCGGCGCCTGCGCGCTAGATTGCGCGGATGAGCTCGCAAGACCCCTCCGCCATCGCACCCGACGCCGACCAGGGCGACGAGACCGGCGACGAAGAACGCGCATCCTTCGGCTTTCAGGACGTGCCCGCCGGCGAGAAGGCCGGAATGGTGCGCGGCGTGTTCGACCGCGTCGCCGAGCGCTACGACCTGATGAATGATTTGATGTCGGGCGGCGTGCACCGCATCTGGAAAGACCTCGCCGTCACGCGCGCCAACCCGCAACCCGGCCAACGCCTGATCGACATAGCGGGCGGCACGGGAGACATCGCGCGGCGCTGGGTGACGCGGTCTACGCGTGCGGGCAAGCGCCGCAACGCAGAGCCCGGCGACGCCATCATTGTCGACGTCAACGCGCAAATGCTCAGCGCCGGACGCGCGCGCTTTTCGGACGAAGACCGCATCTCATGGGTGTGCGGCGACGCTGAGAAGCTGCCTTTGCCCGAGCGCGTCGGCGACGCGGCCATGATCGCGTTCGGCATCCGCAATGTCACAGACCGCGTCTCAGCGCTCACCGAAGCGCGCCGCGTTCTGAAGCCGGGCGGCCGATTTCTCTGCCTTGAATTTTCGCGTCCCGCGACGAGCGTGCTGGAGGCTGTTTACGAACGCTGGTCGTTCGACGTCATTCCGAAAATCGGCGGATGGGTGGCCGGTGACCCCGAGCCATATCAATATCTGGTAGAGTCGATCCGGCGCTTCCCCCAGCAGGAGGATTTCGCCTCCGAATTGCGCCAGGCCGGCTTCGAAAATGTGAGCTACACGAACTATTCGGGCGGCGTCGCAGCACTTCACGTCGGCTGGCGGCTTTGAACGCGATTCAGAGATTTCGACGTTGCCAAAATGCGTCACATCACCGTCATCGACGGTAACAGATACCCACCAGGCTGGTGCAACCAGCGCGTGTTGCATAACGATTAGTCGCGCCCGGCAACGGGCGATCGGGTCCGGGATACGTCTCGCGAACCGGGGCGGCGGAGGCGTTGGGGGCAGCGCCTCCGCCGCTGCAGTAATCTGACATCCGATTAGTCCGAGAACGGAGCAGCGACAGCACGCGCGGCGAAAATTTTGTGCGTCGACCTAGCCGTTTCGCTGTCGACAAGCATATTATGTTCTCTTATTGTTCCAATGCGCGCGATTCGGGCGCGATCAATTTTATCTCGGAGCAATTGCATGATCGGCTACGTAACTGTCGGCACGAACGACCTGGCGCGCAGCGCGAAATATTACGACGAGCTGCTCGCCACGCTCGGCGCTTCGCGGTTCATGGAAATGGACACTTTCATCGCCTGGGCGACGGACCCCAACGCGGCCGGCTTCTCGGTCACCAAGCCGTTCGACCAGAACCCAGCCACGGTCGGCAACGGCGTCATGGTGGCGCTGGCCTGTCCCGATCGCGCGAGCGTCGATGCCTTATACGCCAAGGCGATTGAGCTGGGCGGCACGGATGAGGGCGCGCCCGGACCACGCGGCGACAGCGGGTTCTATGCCGGCTATTTCCGCGATTTGGACGGCAATAAGCTCAACGCCTTTTGCATGGGCTGACCACTTCAGCCGACAGAACGAAACCGACATCATCGCGGCCTGACTGACGCCGCGCTGAAAACGCCGCAGCACAAAGGCGCCGCTTGTGCTCGCCTTATTTACTTATGCGGCATAGATACGCCTTTGTGTTTGCGACGGTTTCGAGCTTTGTCAGGCTGATGCGCGCGGGTTGGGCTCTCGCGCGCCACGATGCGCTATTGCCGCGCGAGTATCAGGACAAGCTGCCCGCCCCCGCCCGCCTGCTCGGCCGCTTTGCGCGCTTGTTCGCGCATCCCGACCGCGCAGCGAATCCGGGCGCGCGGTTTGCGCGTGCGCTCGAGAGCCTCGGGCCCGCTTATGTCAAACTCGGCCAGTTCCTCGCCACGCGCGGCGACATTGTCGGCGACCACTTCGCCGAGGGTCTGGCTACGCTCAAAGACAAGATGGCGGCCTTCCCGCTCGAGGACGCCAAGGCCGCCATCGCGGCCGAGTTCGGGCAGCCTTGCGAGGCTCTGTTCAGCGAGATAGCGCCGGCCATGTCGGCGGCCTCCGTCGCCCAGGTGCATCGCGCGCGCACGACCGAGGGGGGCGACGTCGCCGTCAAAGTTCTGCGGCCCGGCATTGAGCGCGCGATTGCGCGTGACGTGCGCGCCTTCCGTCTCGCCGGCGGATTGATGCAGCGCTTCATTCCGGCTTCGCGGCGCTTTGAGCCGATCGCGTTCGTCGAGACCTTGTCGCGCTCGCTTGTTCTGGAAATGGATCTGCGCCTGGAAGCGGCCGCCGCCGCAGAGATGGACGAGGTTTCCGTCGACATCGAAAACTTTCGCGTGCCGGGCGTCGACTGGGACCGCTCCGCCAAGCGCGTCATGACGACGTCCTGGATCGACGGCGCGCCGCTCTCCGACGCCGCTGCGGTCGAAGCGCTCGGCGTCGACCGCAAGGCGCTGGGCGTCACGGCGATCCGTGCTTTCCTGACCTCGGCGCTCGATCATGGCGTCTTCCACGCCGACATGCATGAAGGCAATCTGTTCGTCGATCGCGATGGCGCTCTGGTGGCGGTCGATTTCGGAATCATGGGCCGCATCGGACCCGACGAGCGGCGCTATCTCGCTGAGATACTCCATGGCTTTCTGGTCCGCGATTATCGGCGCATCGCCCAGGTCCATCTCGAAGCCGGCTATGTCCCCGACCGGCATTCGGTCGAGGATTTCGCCGCAGCTCTTCGCTCCGTAGGCGAACCGATATTCGGCAAGCGCGCCAATGAAGTCTCGATGGGCCGCGTGCTTTTGCAGCTCCTCGAGGTGACCGAACTTTTCGACATGGCGCTGCGCCCGGAATTGATCCTTTTGCAGAAGACCATGGTGCAGGTCGAAGGCGTCGCACGCCGGCTCGATCGCGATCACGACATTTGGGAGGCCTCGCGGCCGGTCGTTGAACACTGGATGCGCCGCGAGCTTGGACCGCAAGGCGTGGCCAATGACGCAATCGCCGACATGCGCCGCCTGCGCGCGGCCGTGAAGCGCCTGCCGCGCTCGCTGGAGGATTTCAACACCGCCGCCGAGACGCTGACGGAGAGCGGGCTGAGGCTGGACGACGATACGCTCGCCCGTCTGGCGGCGGCGCAAAGCCGCGCCACGCGCGGGCGCGCGGTCGCCGTGTGGATCCTCGCGCTCGGTGTGTCAGCGGTCGCCTTCGCGAGCGTCGCCGCTGCATTCAACTGAAGCGACGGACGCGATTTTCACGCTCCGCTAACCATGATCAGATCATTGTCGGCGCTGTTTTTCCCGCTTTGCGAAGAATGAGCGCGCGACATGCCATTGGAACACGATATGGGGCTCGGCCAGCTTGCCGGCGCCGCGGATGTCGAGGCCTCCGTCGCCGACATCGCGCCCGTCGTGTGCGAGCGTCGCATCGCGCGCCGGTCACAGAGCGAGACGTTCACGCGGCTCGAGGACTATCTCGCCATTCACGACGCACAGATCCTTTCGATCGAAGCGCCGTCGCAGATCGGATTTCAGTTCGCCCGGCCCGGCATGTTGGCGCTCGATGCGCTGCGGCCGCGCTACGCCGCGCTTGCTGAGGTCACGACGATCAAGCCGAATTTGTGTGCATTGACCGTGCGCGCGCAGCTCGATGTGCCGAGCCGCGCGCCGTTTCTGATGGCCGTCGGCCTCGGCGGGTTTTTGCTCGCCGCTTTGCTCTTGAGCTTTCTCGGCGTGTTTTTCTGGGTGCTGGCGATGGGCTCGCTCCTGTTCTGGGACTTCGCCATCGCGCCGACGCTCGCCGCGCGCGAGATCGCCGACGCCGTCAGCGATGCGGCGCATTCAGGCCACGTCTCTTCAGCTCACGAAGCGCCAGGCGGCGGCGAGGCGCCGACACCGCTCGGCCCCTCGCGCAAGGAGATCGCCGAGCGCATGCGCCATCTCGACGAAATGCGCGACGCCGGCGCGATATCGGCGGAAGAGTTCGAAGCCAAAAAGGCCGAGCTGTTGTTCGGCGGCTGACGCTTCGCGCGCTATGGCCGCAAATCCATGAACGCCACCGGCGGCGTCCAGCATTCTGAGTAATGCGACTTCGCCCAGCCACACATGGCGTGGACCACCGGGATCAGATCGCGGCCCTTTGGCGTCAGCTCATAAGCGAAGCGTTTGGGTCGTTCCTGATACGCCGTTTTTTTCGCGAGCCCGGTTTCGACCATGCGCTTCAGCCGCGCCGCCAGAATGTTGGTCGGCACGCCTTCCGGCGAGCCCAGAAACTCAGCGAATTTGGCTTTGCCGTTAAGCATGTCGCGTACAATGACCAAAGTCCATTTGTCGCCAAGCACGTCGAGCGTCGTGGCGATCGGACAGCCTGACCTGAAATCTGTTTCGCGCATTTCGCATCCTAGTGACTTGCAAAAAGCAAGTGTGTAGCCTAACACTCAC
>JAUIEH010000077.1 GCA_030428405.1 Alphaproteobacteria bacterium | reverse complement strand
CCCGAGCCGTCATCGGCCACGATCACTTCGTAATTCGCATAGGTCTGGCGCGCGAGGCTGTCGAGCACGAGCTCGAGCGCCTCGGGCCAGTTATAGGTGGCGACGATCGCAGACAGTTTCGGCGCAGCTTCCGGCGGGTCCGATCTCATGGCCGCATAAATGACCCAAGCGCGCCCGCCGCGCCAGCCTCAAGAGCGGCGACCCCGCACCATGAGCGTCGCGGCGAACACGAACCAGGCGCCGTGCGTCAACACGACCAGTCCCATGCCGTGAATGTCCAGGCGCATGGCGCCGGACAGCTGCCAGGCGAACAGCCCCAGCGCCGAGATGACTCCGAAGGCGGTGAGCGCCTTTGCGCCGGCGTCGCTGCGCGGCCAGGCGAGCGACCAGACGAAAATGGCGGCGGAGAACATCATGACATGGACATGAGCGAAGCCCTGATTGATCCACATCGTCATGTGAATGGCCGCGCTCACGGTCTCGCTTGCTTCATGCTCGGAAGCAGCTGCGATTTGCGGCGCAACGAAGCCGCTCATCGTCGCCGCCATCAGAATGGCGACGCCGCCCAGCGCCAGAAGGCACAGGCCGAGCACGGATAATGGCCGCTCGCCCCCGAGATGGTGGGAGATCGCGACGCCGCCAAAGAGCAATGGCGCGGTGATGAGGATGGCCAGGCCGTGCACGAAGCCCGCCAGGGTCACGCCGCCGAACAAGGGCGCGCCGACATGGTCTGGATGCAGACCCATCACGATGAGGAAACATGCGGAGGCGAGGTAGAGCGCGTAGGCGCCGGCGCGGTCGAGCGTCATGATGTGCTTTCCATTTTGTCCAACGGCGCAGATGCTAAGGCCGCGCCGGGCGTTGCGTCGCGCAGCGTTCCCGGACACGCAGCGCGCATTTGTTCAGGAGCGATCGATTTGACGGGACCCATTGACCGCAGGTCGTCACGCACGCGGCGCAAACTGTCCTCCGCGCTGATGGACCTCGCCGCTGCGCGCGATGTCGAGGCGCTGAGCGTCGGCGAGCTTGCGCGCGAGGCCGGCGTCGGCCGCTCGACCTTCTATGAACATTATGCGTGTAAGGATGATTTCATCTTCCGCTCGTTTGCGGAAATGATCGGCTATCTGGCGAGGCTTGAGCGCGAAGAGAGTGGCGACGACGGCGGCGTCATCCCGCATCGCGCTCTGCTCGCTCATTTTCGCGACGCGAAGGACTTTGTCGCGCGCATGTCGCGCTCGGAGGAGTTCGCCCCGCTTCTGGCGGTCGGCGAGGCCAGGCTGCGCGATATCGCCAGCGCCAATATCGCGGCGCGCTTTCCGAAGCTGGACGCGGGCGCGCGGACGGACGCCGCCGTGTTCGTGGCGGCGGCCTTCATGGGCTTGGCGAAGGCGTGGATTGCAGCGGACATGGCGCGCCCGGTCGAAGACGTCAGCGCGGCGTTTGAACGCCTGAGCGCGCCCGTGCTCGCCGGGCTTGCGCTGTCGGCCTAGCGCAAAAGAAAACGGCCCGCTTCGGGGAGGAGAGCGGGCCGTAGGCTACGCATGCGCAAAGTCTTGCGGGAAGGCTCAGCCTTCCGCGTCGGTCATCAGATCGCGCGCCTGCTTGATCCAGCTGTCGCGCGCAATGCGTCCGGACAGCTTGAGCTGGGCGTCGACTTTCTCGACGTCCTTGTTCGACAAAGCGGCGATCTGCCAGAAGTGATGAATGCCGGCGTCCTGCAGCGAGCCGGCGAGCTTCGGGCCGATGCCTTTGATCTGGGTCAGGTCATCGGGCGCGCCGACCGGACGCGCAAGAAAAGCCGAACGCTTCGGCGCAGCCGACTTCTTGGCCGCCGGCTTGGTCTGCTTCGGCTTCTTGGCTTCGGCAGGCTTGGTCTTGGCGGCCGGCATGCTCGGCGCCGGCGCTTCGCCCGGCCCGCCGAAGAACGGGTTCACCGCGAACTGCGCGGAGGCCAGATCGGCCGCCGGCATGGAGGTGACGGCGCGCAGCGCTTCGGTGTGGGCGGCGAAGGTGGCGCGCTGGGCCTGCATCAGACGCGCGACGGCGTCGGCGGCCCACTGCGTGGTTTGCGGCGCAGCGGCTTTCGGCGAGCCGGCGTTGAACATGACGCCTGCAGCTTGCGGCGCGAGGCTGGCGCCGTAAGCGGCGACATCGCCCCAGGCGGCCCAAGCGTCCGAATAAGCGCGGACGCACCGGTTCGCGACTTTAGCAGAATCTTCCGCCATCGAGACGTTGAACATTGATTGGAGCTCCGGGTTTGCGTGAATCAGTTGCGGGACAGATTTCTCACGCCATCGGTTACCAAATTATGTTGCACCGCACAACAGAGATTGTGCGGTGCGGCGACACCATGTCGCTTCATGTTAGATTTTTCTGACGGCGCGCGCCGCATTGCGGGCGCAAAGCGTTGCGCGCGCGCCCGCGCGCGCTGCATCGTCGCCGACGGATCGACAAAGAAAAAGCCGCCTCCCGAAGGAGGCGGCCGGCAGTCAGTCGGAGGACCGTTGAGCGGTCCTTGATTCGGTCGCTTAGTCGGCTACCGAGATGTTCACGGCTTTGGGGCCTTTGCCGCGCGGGTCGGGTTCGGTGTCGAAGTTGACGCGCTGTCCGTCGCTCAGCGTTGACAGTCCGCTCTTCTCAACCGCGGAGATGTGCACGAACACATCGCCGCCGCCGCCTTCCGGCGTAATGAAACCAAACCCTTTTTGGGTATTAAAAAATTTGACCGTGCCGGTCGCCATGGGATCGCCCTTCACATTTCGCGCGCCGCTCCGGAACGCGCATCATCACAGTTTGACCGGACGCAACCGCGCGTCCCAGGAGCCGCTCCAGGCCGCCCATCGCGCAGGAACCTTGAACTCGCTCAAGATGTGCGCCGGATCAAATCCGTCGCGACGCCCTAGCGAGACGCGAATTCCCAGGCAGATTTACGCCCGAACGGGGTAGCAATGCCGAGGCGGGGGCTTGGATGCAAGAGCCTCGTGAAACAAGTCGAGGTTTCACGCTTCGCCGATGAGCCGCCGGACATCCTCCGGCGTGGCGAAATCAGGCCCGTCCGCCGGCGGACGCTCGACGCCGTAGCGGCGCAAATTCACCAGCGCGGCAATGATTTCCTCGCGGCTGATGCGATCGTGATTGTCCATCCACCAGTCGAGCACGACGAACACCATCCCGGTCTCGGCGATGGCGGCGATTTCCTCGGGCAGGTCGGGCCAGAACAGGCCGTCTTCTTTGCCGGGCGGGTACTGCACGCGGCGCAGATCGGCGATCAGGTCGGCGAGCGCGCCGCGGGTCATGCTGCCCTGACGGCTCTGCGTCATGAGGATGCGGAACAGGTCGGGAAATTTCTCGGCGTAGGCGACCGCGCGTTCCATGGCTGCGATGTCACGCTCTTTCGGGGTCCTGGCGGCTTCGACGCTGCCGATGATGTCCTCGGCGAAATAGGCGCCGCCGCGCGCGATGACGGCGTCGAACAGCTCTTCCTTGTCCTTGAAGTGCACATAGAACGTGCCCAGCGCGACGCCCGCGCTCTTGGTGATGTCCTGGACCCGCGCGCCGGTGAGCCCGGCGGACGCGAACTCGGATGCTGCGGCCGAAAGGAGCTTGTCCCGCGTGGCCGCAGTCGATTCGCTGCGCGTGCGGCGGGGCGCGGATTTCTCCGCACCCCGCTTGGCCTTGCTCGCGCTCTTGCGCCTGTCGTCCTGGCTATTGCCGCTCATATGTCATGATGATTGAGAAGGGACCCATTGTCTGTGTGAGGGTGAGTTCATCGCCGGCGCCGCCGACGCTCCACGGATTCATGCCCGCATGCACATGCGTGCCGAATTGGTTGACGGCATAGCCGCAATCGACCTGGTCGGCGGTTGGCGCGCTGGATGGCGTGAACCGCACGCCGACGCCCTCAATCGCTGCTGTACCCGAAGAACCGCCCTGAAGCCAGTCGCACTCTGTGTAAGGAATGGGAATGGGCGGGGAGTCGGGGCCTTCTTCGAGATGCGCGCCGGTCCAGTCTTCGACATATGAGCCGTCGCATTCCACCACCAGGGACCCGCCGGAGAGCGACATGATCTGCGGCGGCTGCACGCCGTTTTGCTCCATATGCTGACCGCTGATGCGCCAGGAACCGACAAGCTGATCCGGGACGGCGCAGCTGGCGCCCGGATCGCCGGGATCGCCGTCATCTGGCTCTTCCGGTCCGGGTTCGTCGCTTTCGTCCTCGTCTTCCTCGGTGATGAGGAAGCCTGAGATCGAGATGTCGCGCTGATCGTCACGCACCCCATCTACGAGAGACAGCCGAACGACATTCGCTTCATCACTGTCCATCACGAAGCTGATGATGTTGGGATTGCCGGGTTCGATGGCGATGTCGCCCACCGATGTTGAGGCGTCCGCCGTCAGATCAATCGAGGTCACGGCTCCGTCCGCCAGGACGAGGCCCAGCCGTTCCCCGCGCGCATCGCCCTCAAGATGGCGAAACACGGTGCGCGTCACGAGCCTCATGCCATCGGGAATGTCATAGCTCGGATTGGCGTCGTTGAGCGTGATGGTGACGGCCTCGAAGTTCTGACCAAAGACGAGCGGCCAGCCGAGCGCATAATCCCAAGCCGCGATATCGTCGACATCGAGTAGATGGCCGGAAATGACGGCGTCGCGCCAGTCAACGCGCGGGTTGGTCAAAACGAGCAGGTCGGCCGGCGGCATGGCGTTGCTCGCCGCGAGGAAGACGCCGCCAATATTGGTCGAGCCTTGCCATTGATCGCTGTTCGCAGCTGGAAAAATCTGGATGTCGGAGCCGAAACCGGACGCGCTCAGCGAGACCAGCTGATGGGTCGCTTCGGGTTCTTCCTGCCACTGAATGGACTGAATGAGGAGGGCCTGGCCAGGCGGAATGACGAAACGCTGTTCAGCGTCGTTCAGGGTGAAGGTCACCTGATCGGCGAACGCCGCGACGCCGCTTGTCGCTGCGAGCGCCGCAGCGCTCGCTGAGGCCAGGAAAAACATTGCACGCCGCATCACAGTCTCCATTCGTTTGCGCGTTTCGGTGAAAAAAATTCCATCGAAATGTGGCGCCAGAATGGTGACGCAAGGATGCGGTCTGGGCGGGGGCGGGACGATTGCGCGGCGGCGGGAAGAAGATTGCGCGACAAGGCGCGCCCGCACGCGGCGCGGGCCTTCTGAAATGCTGCTGAAATGTCAGGGAAAGCGGGCGGCGACGGCGCCTCTTCTTTGAGGCGCCGTCGCGTCCGGTTTAGCGGCCGCCGGCTTCAGCCGCGCCGCGGCCGCGCCGCTTGCGCTGGGAGGCCGCGACCCATTCGACGGCGTATTGCTCGTCATAGATCGACTGCCACGGCCAGTCCGAAACGATGGCGGCGTCGGCATCGCCGAAGCCGTTGAACTTGCTCGCCATCGCCGCGCCGTAAGCGCCGAGCAGACCGATTTCGATGTAATCGCCTTCATCCGCGTCCGCCGGCAGCGGGAACGGGCCCGGCATGGCGTCCATCGAATCACAGGTCGGGCCGAACAGCCGGAACGGCGCTTCCTCAGCCTGCCACTCTTCGCTCGCGCGGATCAGCCGGGCGGGGAAACGCCAGCTCAGATGGGCCGCGTCGAACAGATTTCCGAAAGCGCCGTCATTGAGATAGAGCGCATCGCCTTTGCGCAGCTCGATGCGCGCCAGCACGGAGCCCGCCTCGGCGACGAGCGCGCGGCCCGGCTCGCACCACAATTCGGCGTTCTCCATCACCAGCATTTCTTCGCTGGCGGCTTCGATCGCCTGGGCGTAGCGCGTCAGAGGCGGCGGCGTCAGGCCCGGATAGAGCGACGGAAAACCGCCGCCGCAATTGACGATGTCCACGGTCACGCCGGCGCGCGCGATCAGCGTGGAGCACGCGCGCATGGCGTGGGCGTAAGCCGAGGGCTCCATGCATTGCGAGCCGACATGGAAGGTCACGCCGAGACGTGCGGCGCGCGCGCGCGCCGCCTGCAACAGCGCCGGCGCATCGAAAATGCTCGCTCCGAACTTGCCGGCGAGCGGCAGGGCGGCGGCGGCGTTGTCGACGGCGAGACGCACGATGAGGGTCAGATCGTCGGCATAGTTGGTCGCGGCTTCGATCTTCGCCAGCTCGTCAATGTGATCGAGCGCGAAAATGCGACAGCCGAACTCGTGATAAGCGCGCGCGATCGAGGCGCGCGACTTCACCGGATTGTTGTAGGCGAGCGTCGCGTGCGGAGCGAGCGCGCGCACGAGCTCAGCCTCGGCCGTGCTGGCGATGTCGAACATGTCGACGCCTGCGGCGGCCAGGCCTGAAATGACCCAGGGCGAGGGGTTCGCTTTTACGGCGTAAAGGAGCGTTCCCGGGAAATTGCTTTGGAACCAGCGCGCCGAACGAACCAGCCGTTCCGGGCGCGCCAGGGTTACCGGGCGCTCGGGGCTCGTTGCTCGGACCAGCTCCAGGGGCGATGCGAATTCGTCCAACGCACGTGACCTCCTGCAGGCGGTTAATCCGACCCGGCGCGCCGCAACGCAGCCGGAAGCGCGCATATGGGGTAGTGCGGCCGGGCTGTAAAGCCGAAAAATTCATGCTCCGTGAAGTTTTTGAGACAAGCATTCCTCCTCGGGCGCCAAGTGATTCGGCGCGCAGAATTCACCGAGGGGACGGCGCGCGCAGTTTCGCCGAAGCGGGATGTTCAAAACTAACCATACGGCGGCCGCCGCACTGGGCGCGCTGGCGCTGAATTTCGGCGCTGCGAGCGCTGATGACGAGAGCAGCATCGACTTTGGCGGCCGCGTCCACTTGGATGTTTCCGCGATCGACGCTGACGGGCTCGGCGACCGTTCGACGACGCGCGCCAATCTGCGTCGCGCGCGCCTGAATGTGGACATCCGCCACAGCGCCTGGCGCTATTTCGCCGAGATCGATTTCTCGAGCGGCGACGACATCACGCTTCAGAATGCGACCGCATCGCGCTCGTTCGATGAAGGGCGCACGACGCTCATCATCGGCAACCAGAAACCGCCGGTGTCATATGACGAGCTGACCTCCTCGAACGATCTCGACAATATGGAGCGCGCAGCCTTCACCGACGCGTTCCGCTTCACGCGGGGAGCAGGCGTGGCCTTGCGTCGCTCGGATGGAACTTACACCGCCTCGGTGGCCGTGCTTGCGGGCAATGCGGTCGACTTTCAGGGCGTGGGCGCGGACTTTGATCACACGATCGCCGTGCGCGGCACGCGCTTGTTCGAGCGCTGGGGCGGGCTGGTCCATGTCGGCGCTTCTGCGATGTATCGCGGCTTTGAGGATGGACGGCTGGTGGACTACCGCGTCCGGCCGAACAGTTCGAATGCGCCGCGTTTTCTCGACACGCCGAGCTTTGCGGAAAGCGATTTCTTCCTGGGCCTTGAGGCGGCCTTCACGCGCGGGCCGTTCCACATCGCCGCCGAATATGGACGCCTGGAAGCCGACGGACCGGCTGCGGATGGCGGCTTTCAGGGCGCCTCCATTGAGGCCGGCTATTACGTGACCGGCGAGACCCGGCCTTATCGTCGCCAGGAGGGGCGCTGGGGTCATGTCGCGCCCTTGCACAGCGTCGGCGAGGGCGGACCCGGTGCGATTCTGCTGCGCGGCCGGCTCGACTGGGTGGACCTCAATGACGGACCGGTCTCGGGCGGCGAGCAGCGCTCCGTCACCGCCGGCGTCAACTGGCGGCTGAACGAGCACGCCTTCACAATGTTCGAGGGCGTGCATTCCGACATTGACGGCGCGCCGGCCGGCGACGGCGAGGTGCGCACCGCCCAGATGCGGCTTGTCTTTCATTACTAGGGGTTCGCGGCTTTCGCGCTGCGGCGGTAATATGAAGCTTCTGTGACGATTGCGGTTTCGCCGCAAAATCGTCTCGACGTCCTGTTTCACCATCGCAATAAGTCAGCCATCCGCGCGTGCGCGCGCATTGGATTAAGCGGGGTGCAAGCATGATCCGGAAACAAGTCCTGGCGGCCGCAGCGATTGCGGCGTTGGCGTCGACAGGCGCGCTCGCGCGCGACCAGATTCGTATTGTCGGCTCCTCGACCGTGTTTCCTTTCTCAACGGCCGTCGCGGAAGCGTTCGGCGCCATGGGCGCTTTTCCGACGCCTGTCGTGGAATCAACCGGCACCGGCGGCGGCTTCCGCCTGTTCTGCAGCGGAGTGGGCGAGGACACGCCGGACGTCACCAACGCTTCGCGCCGGATCACGACGACCGAGCTGCAGACCTGCTTCGACAACGGCGTCGCCGAAGTCACCGAAGTGATGATCGGCTATGACGGCATCGTGGTGGCGCAGGCCGCCGGTCACGAGCCGATCCATCTCAGCCTGCGCAATCTCTATGAGGGGCTCGCCGCGCGCGTGCCGACCTCGGACGATGATTGCACCATGATCGACAATCCGAATCAGAACTGGTCGGATCTGAGCCCGGAGCTGCCGGCTGAGCGCATCGAAGTGTTCGGCCCGCCGCCGACCTCGGGCACGCGCGATGCGTTTGTCGAACTCGCCATGGAGGGCGGCGCGCGCCAGATCCCGTGTCTCGCCGAAATGCGCAGTGAAGACCGCGACGCGTTTGAAGCCGCCGCGCACACGCTGCGCGAAGACGGCGCCTGGATTGACTCCGGCGAAAACGACAACGCCATCGTCTCGACCCTGGTGCGCACGCCGACCGCGCTCGGCGTGTTCGGCTTTTCGTTCCTTGATCAGAACGCTGCGCGCGTGAACGGCATCGATATCGACGGCGTTACGCCGACCTTCGACGCCATCGCCACCGGCGAGTATCCGATTTCGCGCTCGCTCTTTTTCTACGTGAAGCGCGCCCATGTCGGCGTCATCGACGGCGTGCAGGAATTCGCCGAGGCGTTCGCCGCCGAGGAAGCCTGGGGTCCGGACGGCTATCTCGCCGATCGCGGCCTTATTCCGTTGCCGGAAGAGCTGCGCTTCGCTGTCGCGGACGCCGTCTATGAAGGCGAGACGCTGACCATGGAAGCGCTGAGCGAAGTCCACGAAGCCGAGGCGACCGAGGAAGCCGAAGAGGCTGCGGCCGAAGAAGACGGTGAAGCCGATAGCGACGACGCAAGCGATGAGCCGGGCGAAGACGCTGGCGAGGAAACCGACGAAGCGCCTGCGGAAGAATAATTCCGCGCGGCGCGTTTTCCGCCGGATGAATCAGCAGGCCGCCGCGGCGTTCGCCGCGGCGGCCTTTTTTCATGTGCGGCGTTGTTACTCGGAGGCTGCGTCGCGATTGCGCCGACGCAGCCTGATCGGCAGGCGCGGGCGCACGCGGCCGCCAAGCCGGCGCAGCCGGCGCCAGAAGCGGCGGCGTTCAGGCTGGGGCGGCACTTCGAGATTGCGCAGAAACTCTTCCGCGCAGGCGCGCCAGGAGAAATTCTCCGCATACGTA
>JAUIEH010000076.1 GCA_030428405.1 Alphaproteobacteria bacterium | reverse complement strand
CGAATACGCCTGGAGACATGCTGGCACGGTGGTGCACGACACTTATTACGTCGCCGAGGCCGGCCGGACGATCGCGCTTTTCGCGCTTGTCCCGTTGGCGCTTGGCGCGGGCTGGCGGCTCGCCCGAGATTTAGCGGAGCGGGCGAATGTTTGGACCGCGACGCTCGCCTGGCTTTCCTTCGCGGCCTTCGCTGTTGGCGGCGGCTCTATTCTGCTCATGCGGCTCTGGTTGGAGTTCGGCGGCATAACCGCTTACGTCGAGGCCGAGACCGAACCGCGTATTTTCGACTATGTGTTGGAGCCGGGAACGGCGTTGGCGCTCGTGGTGACGAGCGCCGCGCTCTTGCCGCTCGGGCTTGTGCTGGCTTTGGTCATCAGGTTGCGCGCACCATGACGCCGGCCGCTTTCAGCACACTTGCCCATGCGGTGCGGCGCATGAAACCTTGCGCGCCAATTCTTCGATCACTTCTGGATGAACGCTTATGAGCTCGCGCGTAGCTGTCCTCTTGGGCGGAATGTCGACGGAGCGCGATGTTTCGCTCGTCTCCGGCCAGGCGTGTGCGGAGGCGCTCATCCGCAAGGGCTTCGAGGTCAAGCTGGTCGACCCCGACCGCGACGTGCTCGCCAAGCTGACGGACGCCGATCCCGACATCGTCTTCAACGCGCTGCATGGCGAGTGGGGCGAGGATGGCCGCATCCAGGGCGTGCTCGAATTTTTCGGCAAGCCCTACACCCATTCCGGCGTGCTCGCGTCCGCGCTCGCCATGGACAAGGAAAAGTCCAAGGCCGTCTTCCGCATGATGGGCGTGGACACGCCTGACGGCTTCGTCACCGACCGCTCCAAGATTGGCGACGCTCATCCGATGGATCCGCCTTACGTCATCAAGCCGGTTTCGCAAGGCTCCAGCGTCGGCGTGTTCATCATCCGCGAAGGCGATAACCGTCCGCCTACGGAATTAGGGACCGAGCAATGGACGCTGGGCGATGAGGTGATGGTCGAGGAATTCATCGCCGGGCGCGAGCTGACGGTCACCGTGCTGGACGGCCAGCCGCTCGCCGTCACCGAAATCATGACCGGCGCGCAGTTTTATG
The DNA here is from genome assembly GCA_030428405.1 of Alphaproteobacteria bacterium. Classification (GTDB taxonomy): domain Bacteria; phylum Pseudomonadota; class Alphaproteobacteria; order Caulobacterales; family Maricaulaceae; genus JAUIEH01. The sequence goes on along the minus strand of JAUIEH010000076.1, from coordinate 8,360 downwards.
ACTATGAGGCCAAATACGCCGCGGGCGGCTCGAGCCATGTCGTGCCGGCCGACGTCTCCGAAGACGTCGCTGCGCGCTGCATGAAGATCGCAGCCGGCGCCCATCACGCGCTCGGCTGTCGCGGCATGACGCGGGCCGATTTCCGCTACGACCCGTCGATCGATCGCATCTCGCTCTTGGAGGTGAACACCCAGCCGGGCATGACGCCGACCTCGCTTGCGCCTGAACAAGCCGCCCATGTCGGCATCGCGTTCGACGATCTGGTCGCCTGGATGGTGAAGGACGCGTCCGTCTTGCGTTAGGCGCTGTCGACGCAACTCAAAAAACTCAAACTTTCGGTCACCGCGAAACGCGAAGTTAACTCCGTCTCCGGCATCACTTGGTGATCCCTCGCGCCACAGAAGGCGGCGCTGGTCGGCGCCGCGCCCGGCGAAACCGGCGCGTGGATTGCGGAGGATGCTTTCTTGGCCAAGGCGACGCGACGATCCCAGCGTCAGCACGCAGGCAGCGGTTCGCGCACCAGCGGACGCGCAAGCTCTGCGCGCGCGCCGCGTCGCCCCGCTTCATCGGGCGCGAAAGCCTGGATGGCGGCGAAAGTCCGCCAGACCCGTTATGGCCGCCCGTTTCAGACCTTCTTCTTCGGCGCCCTGTTCATCGTCGCCGCCCTTGTCTTTTCAGCCTGGATGGCGGGCGTGACCGGCGGCATGGCGCAGGCCGGCGTCCACGCCAGTGAGCGCGCGCTGCTCGCATCGGGCTTTCGCGTCGATCACATCGATGTGCGCGGCGCAACGCGCACCGACGCCGCTGAGATTTCCCGCCGCCTGCTGATCGAAGAGGGCGAGCTCGTCTTCCGCTTCCGCCCCGATCTGGCGCGAGCGCGCATCGAGGAGCTTGCCTGGGTGCGCAGCGCCAGCGTGCTGCGCCTTCTGCCCAACCGCCTGCTCGTCATCGTCGAGGAGCGCGCTCCAATGGCGCTCTGGCGCGAGAGCGCGGAGGCCGAACTGCGCGTGCTCGACGACCGCGGCGAGCCGATCGACGGCGCGCGCGCTGCCGAACATGCCGGCTTGTTGATCGTGGAGGGCGAAGGCGCGCCGGAAGCCGCTGCTGCGCTGATCGCCGCGCTTGATGAGCATCGCGACCTGCGTGCGCGGGCGAGCCATTTCGTACGCGTCGGGTCGCGGCGCTGGAACATCGCGCTGGCTGAAGGCGGCGAGGTTTATCTGCCCGAACGCACCGCCGCCGGGCTTGCGCGCTTGGCCGCGCTGCAGGCCAGCGAGCGCGTGCTCGAATGGGACATAGAATTTCTGGATTTGCGCAATGGCGACCTGGTGGTGCGCGGCCGGCCTGCGCCTGAAGCCGAGCGTGGGGCGTAGCGTATCATGGGCATGTTCGGACCAAATGGCGGATCGCGCTCAGGCGCTGCAAAACCTTCGCTGGTCGCAGCACTCGATGTCGGCACGTCCAAGATCGAGTGTCTGATCGCCGAGGCTCAGCCGCGGCCCCATATTGAAGTCGTCGGCGTCGGTCGGCGCCCCAGCGAGGGCGTGAAGGCGGGCGCGATTGTCGACCTTGATGCGGCCGAACGCGCCATTCGCGGCGCCGTTGAACAGGCCGAACGCATGGCGGGCGCAGCCGTCAGTCAACTGATTGTCGGTTATTCGGGCGGCCAGATGGCGTCGCGCCGGGTCACTGCGACGACGGCGCTGGCGCCGGAGCGTCCGGTTTCCGACCGCGACATGCGGCGCGCGCTGGATGCAGCGCTCTCCCGCGCCAAACAGCCTGGCCGCTCCGTCATTCACGCATTCCCCGCATCATGGTCCGTGGACGACCATTCCGGCGTGCTCGACCCGCGCGGCATGTTCGGCGCAGAGCTCGGCGTCACCATGCTCACCGTGAACGCGCAGGAATGTCCGATCGTAAATCTGCGCATGTGCGTCGAGCGCGCGCAGATGCAGCTCAAATCCATCGTCGCAGCGCCTTACGCCTCAGGCCTCGCCGCGCTCGCCCCGGACGAAATCGCGCTTGGCGCGACCGTCATCGACATGGGCGCGGGCGTTACATCGGCGGCGGTCTTTCTCGACGGCGGGCTTGCGCATCTCGACGTCGTGCGCCTCGGCGGAGGACATGTCACCAACGATCTCGCGCTCGGCCTGTCTGCGCCCTACGAAGCCGCCGAACGCATCAAGCGCTATGACGGCGCCGCCGTCAGCGAAGCCGGCGATGACCGGCATATGATCGCTGTGCCGCAAATGGGCGATGAGGAAGCGGTCATTCGCGTTCCGCGTTCGGAGCTTGTCCGCATCATCCGCCCGCGGCTTGAAGAAACGTTCGAAATGCTGCGCGACAAGCTCGACGCCGCCGATGCGCTGCATACGGCGGGCAAGCGTCTCGTCCTGACGGGCGGGGCGGCGCAGATCCCCGGAGTGGTCGGCCTGGCGGGGCAGATCCTCGGCAAGCGCGCGCGCATCGCCTCTTCGCGCGGCGTCATCGGTCCGGACGGCGAAATCATCGATCCGAGCGTGTCGACGGCGGCGGGCGTTCTGCGCCACGCCATTCAGGGACCGCGCGATGCGATTGACGGCCCGCCGCGGCGCGGCCCGGCGCGCATTGCGCATGTCGCGGCTGGGGCGGGACGCTCTGGCCTTGCGCGCGCCGCCGACTGGCTGCGCGAGTGTTTCTAGACTGCAACGCTCGGCCTGTCCGGCGTGAATCCTGTGCATCTTTGCTGTCGCGGCACGCGCAAATCACGTAGCGCATGGTCACCCGAAAGACCTGCTTAACGGCGCATTAACGCCAAAGCGGCGAGCGTATGGGGGAATCATTCTCAGCGGCGCATTGGGGGCGGCGCCTGAAAAAGGCAACGCAATGGCGACGGTCACGTCGATAAGCACTACCGGTTCAGCGAAAGATCTACGGCCGCGCATCATCGTGTTCGGCGTCGGCGGCGCAGGCGGCAACGCCATCAACAACATGATCTCGGCGCGTCTCGACGGCGTGTCTTTCGTTGCGGCCAACACGGATGCGCAGGCGCTTGAGCGCACGCGCGCGAATGTGACCATCCAGCTCGGTCCCGAAGTGACCGAGGGGCTTGGCTCAGGCGCGCGCCCGGAACTCGGCGCTGAAGCCGCCGAGGCCTCCGACGCTGAAATCCGGGCCTGTCTGGAAGACGCCCATATGGTGTTCATCACCGCGGGCATGGGCGGCGGCACCGGCACGGGCGCATCGCCTGTCGTTGCGCGGATCGCGCGCGACATGGGCGTTCTGACCGTGGCTGTCGTGACCAAGCCGTTCGAGTTTGAGGGCCCGCGCCGCATGGCGGTCGCTGAAGACGGTCTCGAGGAACTGGCCGAATGCGTCGACACGCTGATCGTCATCCCCAATCAGAATCTCTTTCGCGTCATCGATCCCAAGACGCCGATCGCGGAGACCTTCGCACTCGCCGATGAAGTGCTGCATTCCGGCGTGCGCGGCGTCACCGACCTCATCACGCGCCCCGGCATCATCAATCTCGACTTCGCCGATGTGCGCACTGTGATGCAGGAGATGGGCTCGGCGATGATGGGCACGGGCGAGGCGACGGGCGATAATCGCGCCGTCGAGGCCGCTCACGCCGCCGTCACCAATCCGCTGCTCGACGAGATATCCCTGCGCGGCGCGCGCGGCGTCCTGATCAACGTCACCGGCGGGGCCGATCTGACCCTGCACGATGTCGAAGGCGCAGCGAACGAAATCCGCAACGAAGCCGATCCCGACGCCGTGGTCATTGTCGGCTCGGCGGTCGACGACACGCTTGATCGCGGCGAAATCCGCGTCTCCGTGCTCGCCGCGGGCATCGACATGAACCGCGAAATGCTTGTGCCGAGCGTGTTTGATGCGCCCGTCGAGCGCCCTGCACAGCGTCCGGTCGAGCGCGCCCCGCGCGACGAGGCTGTCCGGATCGCTGAACCGGAAAGCGAAGAGCGCTCCGGCGGGTTTTTGGGCCTCGGCCGCAAGCGCAAGGACGCCAAGCGCGAAGAGCGCAAGACGGCCGAGACGACGCGCGCGCAGACCGCCGAGGACGAAGATCCCGAATCCGCAGCAAGCAAAGATGACGAGAACGATCTCGACATTCCGGCCTTTCTGCGCCGCCAGGCTGGCTGAGGCGAGCGGCTTCAACCCTTGCCGCATAAGGCCAGTCGGTAGCCGCTTACGACTTCGTTACAATCGGCAATAAACCTTTATTTGTTTGCTTGAGCCCCGGTTGATACCCACCGATCAGGCGCCGTGCGGGGATAACGGCGCAGGCAAAGTGGGGTCGGCGTGGGCTTTCAAACGACAATCGGCAAGCCGGTGAGCTGTGCTGCGATTGGTCTTCATTCGGGCGCGCATGCGTCGATGACCTTGCGGCCGGCCGCGATCAATACCGGCGTTGTTTTCCGCCGCACCGACATTGGCGGCGATCAGGGCCGCATTCTTCTGCGCCGCGAAGCCGTCGCCGAAACCCGTCTCGCCACCACCATCGCCAATGATTTCGGCGCCAGCGTCACGACGGTCGAGCATTTGCTGGCCGCGATTTCCGGCATGGGCGTCGACAATATCGAGATTGAGATCGACAACGCCGAAGTGCCCGCCATGGACGGCTCCGCCGGTCCGTTCGCCGACATGATCGACGCCGCCGGCGTGGTCGAGCAGGCGGCGGCACGCAAGGTCATTCGCATTCTGCGCCCCGTCGACGTCGTGCTCGGCGACCGGCGCGCGCGCTTTACGCCGCATCACCGCTTCGAAATCGACGTTACGATTGAATTCGCCGATCCCGCCATCGGCCGTCAGCGCGCCCGCATGGCGCCGACGGGCGAGCGCTTCCGCGAGGAAATCGCGCCTGCGCGCACATTCGGCTTCCTGCATGAGGTCGAAGCGATGAAATCCGCCGGCCTTGCGCGCGGCGGCTCGCTCGACAACGCCGTCGTCATCAAGGACGGCGCGGTCATGAATGATGGCGGACTGCGCTACGCCGATGAATTCGTGCGCCATAAAGTGCTCGACGCCATGGGCGATCTCGCGGTCGCGGGCGCGCCGATCATCGGGCGCTATGTCGCGCATCGTCCGGGCCATGAGCTGAACAACGCCGCGTTGACGGCTCTGCTCGATGCAACGGATGCGTGGCGCATAGAGACCGTGCGCGATCCTGAGCCCGCCCTTGCTGAAGAGCGTGTCGCCGTCGCGGTCGGCTGAGCGCTCTTTCTTCTGCGACAACCAATTTCACGCCGCCTCGATACGCTTCAGGCATAGCGTCGCTGCGCCGAATCTGTGAGCGATGACGCATGAAATGGCGTCGCGCGGCGCCCGGCGCTTCTATGCGCCGCGCGCATGGTTTAGAAGCGGGGCTGAGCCGAAAATTCAGACCGAAATCTGAGAGGTGTATCGATGGCCGGCACGTGGATGCGCGCAGGATTGGCGCTCGTGATTGCAGGCGTAATCGCGTCAAGTTGCGCGGGACGGCGCGAGGATGACATCGCTTATGTCGAGCGTCCTGCCGAGACCATCTATAATGAAGCCTATGAGCAGATGGAGCGTCGCCGTCTGCGCGAGGCTCAGCAGCTCTTCGACGAGGTCGAGCGTCAGCATCCCTATTCGGAATGGGCGCGCCGGGCGATGGTCATGGCCGCTTACGCTGCTTATCAGCGCGGCGATTATGACGGCGCCATCCAGACCGCGCAGCGCTATGTCGCGCTTTATCCGAGCGGCCGCTCGACGGCTTACGCCTATTATCTGATCGCCATCAGCTATTACGAGCAGATCCTCGATGTCGGCCGCGACCAGCAGGTCACCCGGCAGGCGCTGGAAGCGCTCGGCCAGGTCGTGCGCCGCTATCCGAATACGGAATATGCCCGCGACGCGCGCCTGAAAATCGACCTGACGCGCGACCACCTCGCCGGCAAGGAAATGGATATCGGCCGCTGGTATCTGCGCCGTGGTCACACGCTGGCCGCCATCAATCGCTTCCGCGTCGTGGTCGAGGAATATGACACCACCTCGCACGTTCCCGAGGCGCTGCACCGGCTTGTCGAGGCTTATGTCTCGCTCGGCGTGTTGAACGAAGCCGCCCAGGTCGCCGCCGTGCTCGGCCACAACTATCCGGGCAGTGAGTGGTATGAGGACACCTATGAGCTGCTTGAGCGCGAAGGCGTGGTCAATGTCGCTGACGCGAATGCGCGCGACGGCAATACGCCGCGCCGGCGCAGCTGGTGGGGCCGCACGATCGGGCGCATTTTCTAGAGCGTGACGCGCTTTCGCCTGTTCGGCTTCTTGCCTGCGAAATTGCATCGTATAATGAACGTCGCGCCTGCGTCATGAGCACGCTGCGCGACGTTCAAACGCCCGCGCTTGTGCTCGACCGCGCCAGGCTCGACGCCAATCTTGAAACAATGCGCCGGCGCGCGGACGCGCTCGACACGCCTTTGCGGCCGCATTTCAAAACCGCCAAATCGATCGACGTCTTCGCCCGCGCGCTTGAGCCGGGCGAGGGCGCGACCGTCTCGACGCTGGCGGAAGCTGAACAGCTCTTCGCCGCCGGGCTCGACGATATTCTTTATGCGGTCGGCATCGCGCCGGGCAAGTTGGAGCGCGCAGCCGCCTTGCGCGCCCAGGGTTGCGATTTGATCCTGACGGTCGACAGCGTTGAAGCGGCTCAAGCCGTCGCGGCCTATGGCGCGACAGCGGGCGCGCCGATCCCGGCCGTCATCGAAATCGACGCCGATGACCACCGCGCCGGTCTTGCGCCTAAGAGCGCCGATGCCGTCGCGGTCGCGAAAATTCTCGCCCAGTCGGATGGCGCGCGCTTTTCCGGCGTCATGACCCATGCCGGCGGCTCTTATGAATGCGAGACCACGGATGCGATCGCGGCCATGGCGGAGCGCGAGCGCGCCGCTGTCGTCGAGACCGCTGCACATCTGGAGGCCGAAGGCGTCCCCGCGCGCATAGTCTCGGTCGGTTCGACGCCCACGCTGACTTTCGCAAAGAGCCTCGACGGCGTCACGGAAGCGCGCGTCGGCGTCTATATGTTTCAGGACCTGGTGATGGCCGGGCTGGGCTGTTGCTCCGTAGACGACATCGCGCTCTCGGTTCTGGTCAGCGTCATCGGCCGGCAGCGCGGGCGCGGCTGGGTTTTGACCGACGGCGGATGGATGGCGCTCTCGCGCGACAAGGGCCGCGCGCCGGGCGCGCCTGATTTCGGCTACGGTCTCGTCTGTGACGCTGACGGCGCGCCGCTGGCCGGCCACGCCGTCATCAGCGCCAATCAGGAACACGGGATCATCGCGCGCATCGACGGCGGCGAGATTGATTTCGACGCCTTCGAAATCGGCGCGCAATTGCGCATTCTGCCGAACCACGCCTGCGCGACGGCCGCCCAGCACGCGCATTATCACGTGGTGGAGAACGGCCAGGACGTCATCGCCGAGTGGCCGCGCGAAAACCACTGGTGAGCCGTTGACGGATCGGCGACGGGCGGACCCAAAGAGCGAGCCTCCGGCGATATTGCGATCGCGCGATCTAAGCGCGGGTTATGCTCGCCAAGTCGGGCGCAGCGGATTATCTCTCATGCGCCATGTCCATTTCGCCCGCGCTTAAAGATGTCGACGCCCTCAGCGAGGAGGAGGCCCGCAAAGAGCTGGCCCGCCTCGCCAAGGAAATCGCGCGCCATGACGGGCTCTATCACAAGCAGGACGCGCCCGAGATTTCCGACGCGGCCTATGACGATTTGCGCAAGCGCAATGAAGCGATCGAGGCGCGCTTTCCCGAACTGAAGCGCGCCGATTCGCCGAGCGAGCGCGTCGGCGCGGCGCCGGCGGAAGGCTTTGCGAAAGCGCGCCACGGCGCGCCGATGTTGTCGCTCGACAATGCCTTCGACGCAGAGGACGCCGCCGAATTCATCGAGCGCGTTCGTCGCTTTTTGAACTGGACGCCGGAGGAGCCGCTCGACGTCACGGCTGAGCCGAAGATCGACGGCCTCAGCCTGTCGCTGCTTTACGAGGCAGGCGAATTAAAGCGCGCGGCCACACGCGGCGACGGGCGCGAGGGCGAGGACGTCACCGCCAACGCGCTGACCATCGCCGACATTCCCAAAAAGCTGAAAGGGCAAGGCTGGCCGGCCGCCATCGAAATACGCGGCGAGGTTTATCTGAGCCATGACGATTTCGCCGCGATGAATGCGCGCCAGGCCGAAGCGGGCCTGCCGGAATATAAAAACCCGCGCAACGCCGCAGCAGGCTCCCTGCGCCAGATCGACGCCGAAGTGACGGCATCGCGCCCGCTGAAATTCTTCGCTTATGCCTGGGCGGCGGCGAACGAGAAATTCGCGGAGCGCCAGTCCGAAGCCGTCG
>JAUIEH010000569.1 GCA_030428405.1 Alphaproteobacteria bacterium | reverse complement strand
TGATCGGATTGGCCGCAGCCTCCATCCAGCGCGTCAGGCGCGGGCGCTTCATGATGTCCCATTCCAGAAAGCGCTGATAGGCGCGGATGACGGGGTGGTCGTCGCGCCGTCGCCAGAGCGCGCATTTCAGCCACCAATAAGGGCTGTGCAGTCCGTGCGCGAAGTGGCGGCCTGAAAGCGCGAAGCCGCGCGCCTCGATGGCGGCGCGCAGTTCGCGTTCCTTGAAGATGCGGACATGGCCGCCGGGCGTGTTGTGATAGTCCTCCGACAAGCGCCAGCAAATCGCTTCCGGCCAGGCGCGCGGCACGCTGACCGCGAGCTCGCCATCGGGTTTGAGCACGCGCGCGACTTCGCCGAGCGCGCTTTCATAGTCGGGCAAATGCTCAAGCACTTCCGAGCAGATGATCCGGTCAAAGCTTGCATCCTTGAACGGAAGACGCAGCGCATCGCCAAGCGTCACCGACCAGCCTTGCGCATCGGGCGCATCCTCAAAGGAGGCGCGCGCCGCCGCGGCGTCTTCAAAGGAGAGGTCGAGCCCGATGGCGCTCAGTCCGCCGCGTCCGGCGAGCGCGCGCAGATGGCGTCCGCGTCCGCAGCCGAGATCGAGCACGCACATTCCGTCGCGCAGGCTGAGGCGGTCAAGCGTGATGGTCAGCATACGCGCCTGCGCGTTCGTAAAGCTCCAACGCAGCCTCGCCATGCGCGCGCCAGGAGAAAGCGGACTTGGCGCGTGCGATCGAGCGCACGCTCATCTCCGCACGCAATCCGTCATCGTTCAGCATGGTGAGCAGCGCATCTGCGAGCGCTTCGGCATCTCCCGCCGGCGCGATGAGACCGGCCTCGCCGACGACTTCCGGCAGCGCGCCGCCATTTGACGATGCGATCGGCGCGCCGCATGCCATCGCCTCGGCGGCGGGAAAGCCGAAGCCTTCAAACAATGACGGGCAGGCGATGACCGAGGCGGAAGCGTAGATCGAAGCGATCTCCTCGCGCGTCAGTCCGGATACGAACTCGACCCGGTCGCGCAGGCCCGTTTTCGCGAGAACGTCCGCCGCCGGACCGTCGCGCAAGCGCCCGATGACCTTGAGGCGCGCGCCGGGGCGTTGCGCCGCCACGCGCGCAAAGGCCGCGATCAAGGTGCTCAGCCCTTTGAGTGGCACATCCGCGCTCGCCGCTGCGGCGATCAGGTCTCGCTCGCGCGCGATTTGCGGGCGCGGATGAAAGACCTCGTGGTCGACGCCGTTATGGGAAACCGCAATGCGCTCCTGGGCGACGCCGAAATCACGCGCGATGGCTTCTTTCGAGGCGTGGGAAACGGTCAACAGCGCGGGCAGACGCTTGGCGACAGCGATCTGGGTCTGGATGAAGCCGTGCCAGCGTCTGAGAAACACGCGGTCGGTGAAGCTCGGCGCCGCATCCAGCGCGAGCTTCAAATCCACCGTAATCGGATGATGAATGGTGGCGGTCGTTGCAAGGCCGCGGCGCGGCAGCGTGGCGAGTTCGCGAAACAGGCCCTGATTGTCATGCAGCACGTCATAATCGTTGATGCGGGGGCCGAGCCATCGCGCCAGCCGCGCGCCAAACGCGAACGGCTCGCCGAAGGCGCCGGTGTTATGCAGCGCCCATTCCGCCAGATCGGGCCAGCGCGCGAGCATTGACGGGCGGAACGCGAAGAACGCGTTCTTCTCCTGAAAGAGATCGAGCGAGGGCAGCTTGATCAGGCCGATGCGGGAATCGAGTTCCGGGTACGGCGGACCGG
>JAUIEH010000075.1 GCA_030428405.1 Alphaproteobacteria bacterium | reverse complement strand
GTGCGGGCACCGACCGCTTTGCGCGTTTCGAGCGCCGCCGCCTGGAGAACCGGGCCACCGTTTTCTATCGCGCCGTGCTGGTCGAGCTCGACAGCGCCGTCGATCGCGAAGAAGACACGCCGGAAGCCGACGACACTTATGGCGATGATGCGCGCCGCGAGGCCGCGCGCGAGGAACAAACCCCGTTCCTATTCGCACTCGACGAAATCATCGACGATGCGCGCGAGCGCTCGGCCGATGACGAGGGCTTTATCGACCAGGTCATCGAGACGCTTGCAGCCACGGACGACGAGCGCGTGCGTGCTCTGCGCGCAGGCGGACCTTCGGAAATGAACGATCCCGCGCGCCGGCTCGAAGTGGTGTTGAACGCCGCGGGCATTCCCGCCGAGCGCGTCGAGGGCCTGCGCCTGTCAGACCGCGCGCGCGACGTGCCGATCACGCGCTGGGTGCGCTTATGGCGCAATGGCCGCTGGCGCACGCTTGATCCGCAAACGGGCGAATCGCTCGACCCGCAGCGGCTCTTGCCATTGTCGACGACGGATCTGCCGCTGGTGCGCTATTCCGGCGTCAACGACGTTTATGTCTCCTTCGCTGTCGAACGCCGACCGCAGGACTCCGTCACCGAAGCCTTGCGTCGCGGCGAAAGCCAGGCGCCGATCGTGGCGGCGCTCTCGCTCCTGAACCTGCCTTTGCATACGCAGGACGTTTTCGCCGTTCTCCTGCTCGTGCCGGTTGGCGCCTTGCTGATCGCGTTTTTCCGGCAGGTCATCGGGTTGCCGACCTACGGCACGTTCATGCCGGTGCTGATCGCCTTGTCGTTCCGCGAGACCTCGCTTCTGACCGGGCTCATATTGTTCACGCTGATCGTCATGATCGGTCTGGCGCTGCGCGCTTATTTCAACCGGCTGCAGCTTCTCCTCGTGCCGCGTCTCGCCTCGGTTTTGACCTTCGTCACCTTGCTCATGGCGATCATAGCCATCGTGTCGAACTCCTTCGGCATTTCGCTTGGCCTCTCAATCTCGCTCTTCCCGCTGGTCATCCTGACAATGACGATTGAGCGCATGTCGCTCACCTGGGACGAATTGGGCGCGCGCGAAGCCCTGAAGAAGGGCGTCGGCTCGCTCGCCGCCGCCGTGCTCAGCTATCTGGTCATCATCACGGACCCCGTTGAGCATCTGGTCTTCACCTTCCCGGAGCTATTGCTCGTCGTCCTGGCGCTGACCATCGCGCTTGGCCGCTATAACGGCTTCAAGCTCACCGAATATATGCGCTTCAGGGCGCTGAGCGGGCGGTAGGGCGCGGGCGATGTTCAACATCTTCGCCATTCACGCGGGCCTTCGCGCAAACGGCGTCATCGGCATTAATGAGCGTAATCTCGATTACGTCTTTACCCAGAACAAACGCCGGCTATACGAGCTTGTCGACGACAAGATCGTCACCAAGCAGCTCGCCGCCGAAGCCGGCGTCCAGGTTGCTGAAACATACGCCGTACTCGAATTTCCCGCCGACTTCGCCAAGCTGCAGGCCATCTCGCGCGAGCATCGCGAGTTTGTCATCAAGCCTTCGCGCGGCTCCGGCGGCGGCGGCATTCTGGTCATTGGCGGGGTTTCCCAGACCGGCCTGCGCAAGGCCTCCGGACATCTTCTGTCCTGGGAGGATGTGCGCTTCCATCTCAACAATCTTTTGAGCGGCATGTATTCGCTCGGCGGCGGTTCGGACCGCGTCATTGTCGAGCAGCGCCTGCGCACGCACCCGATTCTGGAAGATGTTTCGTTTCGCGGCGTGCCCGATCTGCGCATCATCGTTTACCGAGGCGTGCCCGTCATGGCGATGCTGCGCCTGCCGACCTCGATGTCGGACGGCAAGGCCAATCTCCATATGGGCGGCGTCGGCGTCGGCGTGGACATCGCCACCGGCATGACAACGAAAGCGGTGTGCCTGGGCGCGACCATCGACGACCATCCCGATTTCGAGATACCGGTCACTAAGATCGAAATCCCGTTCTGGTCGGAAGCGCTGGAATACGCCGCTCGGCTCGGTTCCGCGCTTGGCCTTGGCTATGTCGGCGTCGACCTCGTCATCGACGCGTCCATGGGCCCGACCATGCTCGAAGTGAACGCCCGGCCAGGCATCTCAATCCAGGTCGCGAACGGCGAGGGCATGCGCCCGCGCCTGAAATATGTCGATACGCTGGAAACGATTCCGGACGATCCGACTGAGCGCTGCAAGCTGGCGATGGCCGCCTTCCGCGTCGGCGAAAAGCCGGGACCGGCAACGCCGAACTGACGGCGCGATCACGACGCTTTGACATTGAAAGCTTCGGACGTGACACGCTTGCGCGATCGCTTTCGCGCTAGTCTCACGCGCAAAGGAGCTTCGCCATCGCCCAACACGACGCATCCGCGCGCACGCGCGCTTCGGCCGTTTCAACGCTGCGCCGGTTCGGGCCCATCGCCCTGATCGTGTTGTTGTTGGTCGCAGCGTTCGCCAGTGGCCTGCACCGTCATGTCTCGCTGGAGACGCTGCGCGAAAATTATGACGCCTGGCGAGAATGGGCGGGCGCTCATCCCGCGCTCGCGGGGCTGGGCTTTGTGGCGCTTTACGCCGGCGCCGTGACGATTTCGCTGCCCGGCGCTTTGTGGCTGACCATGGCGGCGGGCGTGTTGTTCGGCTGGGCCTTTGGCGGATTTTACGCCTGGCTCGGCGCGACGACGGGCGCGGTGTTGATTTTCATCGCCGCGCGCACTGCATTTCAGGACGCAATCCGTGCACGCATGGGCGGCAAGCTTGAGAAATTCCGCGCAGGCTTCGAGCGCGACTCGTTTTTCTACATCGTCATGTTGCGGCTCATTCCGCTGCCGTTTTTTCTGGTCAATGTGGCCCCGGCTTTGTTCCGTGTCAGGATAGCGACCTTCGCGGGCGCGACCGCGCTCGGCATAATTCCGGGAACGCTTGCCTACGCCGCCATTGGCGCAGGCGTCGGCGAGGCGCTCGCGGAAGGCGCGCGCGTTGATCTCTCGCTTCTTTCTGATCCGCGTCTCGTGCTCGGCTTTCTGGGTCTCGCCGTGCTGGCGGTCATGCCTGTGATCCTGCGCCGCGCAGGGCTTCTCGGCGGCGCGGGGCGGTCATGAGCGATGCTGGCGCGCCTCGCTACGACCTCGCCGTCATTGGCGCCGGCGCAGCGGGTCTGAGCCTCGCGGCCGGCGCCGCCCGGCTCGGCCTGCGCACGGTCTTGTTTGAAGCCGGCGAGATGGGCGGGGATTGCCTCAATACGGGATGTGTTCCGTCCAAAGCCTTTCTCGCCGCAGCTGGCCGCATTGCTGCGCGAAGGCGCGCGGGCGCCGATATCGGACTGGCGGCAGCGTTTGAAGAAGCCATGGCCGAGGCGCGCCGCGCCGTTTCGACAATCGCGCCGCATGACAGCCAGGCGCGTTTCGAAGGTCTCGGCGTCGAGGTCGTCCGGGCGCGGGCCACATTTTCGGGACGCAACGCCGTCACGGCGGACGGAGCCGAATATCGCGCCAAGCGCATCGCGATCGCCACCGGATCAAGCCCGCATATTCCCGACATTCCGGGCCTGCGTGAAATTGAACCGTTGACGAATGAAACGCTCTGGACGCGCGAAGCGCCGCCCCAACGCCTCGCCATACTCGGCGGCGGAGCGATGGGCGTGGAAATGGCGCAGGCCTTTGCGCAACTTGGCGCAGAGGTCGTGCTCATCGAGCGCGCGGCACGGCTGCTGCCCGCCGCACCTGAAGGCGTTTCTGAGGCCGCATCGCATTTGCTGACGCAGTCGGGCGCCGCGCTGAGATTGACCTGCGCGGTCACGCGCGTCGAGCGCATTGACGCGGGCGTGCGCCTGGAAACCGACGGCGCGCGCGTCGAGGTCGACGCCGTGCTGGTCGCGGCCGGTCGGCGCATGAGCATAGACGGTCTCAATCTCGAAGCGGCGGACATTGCTGTGCAGGACGGGCGCATTGAGCGCGACACGCGCCTGCGCGCCTCAAACAAGCGCGTGTTCGTCATCGGCGATGCGGGCGGCGGTGCGTTTCTTACCCACGCCGCCGGCTATGAGGCGAGCATTGCGCTGCGCAATATCGCGTTCCGCACGCCCGCGCGCGCCGGCGCCGTCATTCCCGCAGCCGTCTACTGCGATCCCGAACTCGCCTGGATCGGCGCGCCGGACGCGCTTGATGAGCCGCCGAAAGGCGCGCGCATCGCCCGCTGGGCGTTTGCAGTCAATGACCGCGCCGTCGCTGAGGGGCTCGTGGAGGGCGAAGTCGCCATTCTCGCCAAAGGCCGCGGGCGCATTCTCGCGGCGAGCGCGACCGGCCCCGGCGCGGGCGAGCAGATCGCGCTGATCGCGCTCGCCATGCAGTCGGGGCTCAAGCTTTCCGCGCTCGCCGCGATGATCGCGCCTTATCCGACCCGTGCGGAAGCGATAAAAGGCGCGGCCGGCGCGTGGTATGAGCCGCTTGTTTTCGGTCCGACCGCGCGCTTTGCGGTCGGATTGCTCGCCCGGCTTCCCTGACTAAGCTGCGGGCGAGTGGAGCGACGGGCAGGCATGGCGCCATTGATCGTGCAGGACGCGCTGCAGGCGTTGCGGCGTTTGGGAAGCACGCGCTTCGCGCGCGGGCTCTCGGCGCGTTTGCTGTGGGTCACGATCGGCTTCGTGATGCTCGCCGAAATCCTGATCTTTCTGCCGTCCGCTGCGAGCTACCGCGCGCAATGGCTGAACGAGCGCCTGCAGGCTGCCGAACTCGCAGCACTCGCTGTTGAGGCCGCGCCCGATGCGATGGTCTCGGATGAACTCGCCGGCGAACTGCTCGCCAGCGCCGAAGTGCAGGCGGTCGCGCTCATTCGCGAGGGCGCCACGGAAGTCATCCTGCCGGGCCCGCCGCCGTCCGGCGCTGTTGAACGCATTGAGCTTGGCGAGGGCCGCTCGACCATGGGCTGGCTGCAGGAGCGCCTTGAAGGCGTGGTCGCTGCGTGCAGCACGATGTTGTCGGACGAGCCGCGGCATTTGCTGGTCTCCGCGCCGCGCTCAAGAATGGGCGCTCAGGCGCGCGATCGTCGCGAACGCATCGAAGTGTTGCTGGACGAAGCTCCTCTGCGCAGCGAAATGCTCGCATTCTCAAAGCGCATTCTCGGACTGTCAGTGTTCATATCCATCATTGCCGGCGGCGCGGTTTATCTGACGCTCAACCGCATATTCGTCCGTCCAATGCGCAAGCTCGTGGCGAGCATGGTGCGCTTCCGGCGCAATCCTGAAGATCCCGAACGCGTCATCGTGGCGAGCGCGCGTGAAGATGAAATTGGCCAGGCCGAGGCTGAACTGGCGACGCTTCAACATGAAGTCCGCCAGGCGTTGTCGCAGAAGGCGCGGCTGGCGGCGCTTGGCGGAGCGGTCGCCAAGATCAATCACGATTTGCGCAATGTTCTGACCAGCGCGCAGCTCGTCTCCGACCGTCTGGCCGCGCATTCCGATCCCAAGGTGCGCGGTCCCGCCGAACGGCTGGTGCGCTCCATTGATCGCGGCGTGCGCCTTGCTGAAGACGTGCTCGCCTATGGTCGGGCCGAAGAAGCGCCCGCGCAGCTTGCGCCGGTCCGTCTACGCCCGGTTCTCGAAGACGCATTTTACGACGCCGTCGCCGCACTGGAGCGTCCGACCGGTTTTGATCTGCAGGTCGGCGATGACGTCGACGTGCTCGCTGATCCGGAGCACCTCCACCGCATCTTCATGAACCTGATGCGCAACGCCTCCGAAGTGATGGCCGCGCAGACGGACAGATCGACGCCGGGCATGCTTGCCGTCGTGGCGGCGCCGAACGGCGTGCTCGTCGAAGTGCGCGTCGTCGACAACGGCCCCGGCGTTCCCGAAACGGTGCAGGAGCATTTGTTCGAACCGTTCTCACGCTCGACGCGCAAGGACGGCTCCGGCCTCGGCCTCTCGATTGCGCGCGAGTTGGCGCGCGCTCAGGGCGGCGATGTTGAACTCGACGTCACCGGGCCAGACGGGACGACCTTCGTGGTCAAACTGCGCGCCGTTCAGGGCTGACGCGCAACGCCTTCGCGACGCGGATCGGCTGCGCCTTCAAGCGATCCGTCCGGCATGCGCAGGATCGAGTGGATGCCGGACTCTTCGCCGCGCGGCTCCGCCACCTCATGGCCCATCGCCTCGAGCGTGGGGACCAGCGCGTCGCGAAGTTCGCCGCTCTCGATACGGACGATATCGCCGCGCGCAACGACATTCGGCAAGTCGATGGCTTCTTGCGGGCTCAAGCCCCAATCCAAAACGCCGATCACAGACTTGGCCGCGTAAGCGATGATCGAACTGCCGCCGGGCGAGCCGGTTGCGAACAGGAACTCGCCATCAGCGTCGAGCACGATGACCGGCGACATGGATGAGCGCGGCCGCTTGCCGGCACCGACGGCGTTGGCGATCGGCCGGCCGCTCTCATCCGTCGGCGCGAAGGAGAAATCCGTCAGCTGATTATTGAGCAGGAACCCGCCCGCCATCCGGCCCGAGCCGAACCCGCTCTCAACCGTCGTCGTCATGGAGACGACATCGCCCCAGGCGTCGACAATAACGAAATGGCTCGTTCCCGCTGGCTCTTGCGTTGCGTCTTCACCGGCTTCGCGCGCGGCTTCGTCCTCATAGACCCAGGGATCGCCGGGCTCCGCCGTCTCGATCGCCGCGTCGCTCGAAATCAATGCAGCGCGCGCGGCGAGATAATCCGCATTCGTCATGCCCGCGACGGGTATGTCCACCTGGTCGGGGTCGGCGACATATTGGTCGCGATCGGCATAGGTCAGGCGCTGGGCTTCGATGAACAAATGCCAATTGGCCGGGTCATCTGCGCCGCCTTCACTGAAGCCGTGATGAGAGACGAGCCCCAGGATCATGTTGATGGCGAGGCCGCCGGAAGCGGGCGGGGCCGCGCTGCACACGCTCATTTCGCGATAAGGCAGGCAGATGGGGTCAGCGCGCCGGGAGTGATGGTTCGCCAGATCCGCCGTCGTCATGGTTCCCGGACGCGGCTCGGCCGAAATCGCTTCGACGATTTCCTCAGCGATCCGACCTTCCAGCAGCGCGCGCGGATTATCCGCAATGGCGCGCAGACTGTCGGCGTAGTCCGGATTGCGCAGGAGATGACCGACCGGCAGCGCCGCGCCGTCGTCCTGGAAGAAATAATCCTGCGCCGCCTCCTGCTCGCCGAGATGAAACTGATCATAGGTTCCAATCAGCCGGTGCAGGCGCGGAGAAACCTCGAAGCCGTCCTCCGCCAGGCCGATCGCATCATCGAACAGCGAACCCCAGGCGAGGCGTCCATGGTCTTCATGTGCCAGCGCGAGCATGTCGATGGCGCCCGGCGCGCCGACCGAGCGTCCGCTGGTGATGGCGTCGTAAAAGCTGATGGGCGCGCCGTCTGCGCCGAGAAACATGTCGGGCGTTGCGCCGGCCGGCGCCGTCTCGCGTCCGTCATAGCCGCTGACGACGCCGGTTTCGGCGTCGTAGTGGATCATGAACGCGCCGCCGCCAATGCCGGAGCTTTGCGGCTCGACGAGACCGAGCGCGGCCTGCACCGCGACCGCGGCGTCCACCGCCGATCCGCCGCGCCGCAACACATTCAGCCCCGCCTCAACGGCGAGCGGATTGGCCGCCGACACCATCGCTTCGCCCTCAGGCGCGCGCGCTTCGCTTGCAAACGGGACATGCTCGCAGGCGCTGAGCGCCAGGACAGCGAGCGCAGCCGCTGCGAAACGAAGCTCGAATTGGCGCGACATGTCTTACTCCTTGAACCCCTAAGCCGGCGTCCCGCACCATAGGCGCCCCAAGCGCCCAGGAGAATGGCGATGACCGCGCGCGCGCCGAGAAACCTGATCACCGATGTCGATGGCGTGCTTGTCGGCTCCGCCGAAAACGCTTCTGTCCGCACCGGCGTGACCGTGTTGCGCTTTCCCGAGCGCGCCGTTGCCGCCGTCGACGTGCGCGGCGGCGGGCCGGGCACGCGCGAAACCGATGCGCTCTCTCCCGACACGCTGGTGGACGCGGTCGACGCCATCGTGCTCGCCGGCGGTTCGGTCTATGGCCTGGCGGCAGCCGACGGCGTCGCCGCGGTGCTCGGCGCACAAGGCATAGGCTTTGCGCTTGCCGATACGCCCGGCGTGCCGCGCTCTCCGATCGTGCCTGCGGCGATCCTCTACGACCTCGCCAATGGCGGTGATAAGTCCTGGGGCGAGGAGCCGCCTTATCGCCAGCTCGGCAAGGACGCGCTCGCCGCCGTCGCCGAGTGCTTCGCGCTGGGCGCGGCGGGAGCCGGGTTCGGCGCGCGTGCGGGCGCTGGACCTGGCGGGCTCGGCTCGGCCAGCGAGGAGAGCGCAGATGGCGTCATGGTCGGCGCGCTTGCGGCGGTGAACAGTTTCGGCGCCGTGCGCATTCCGGGCTCCGAGGCCTTCTGGGCCTGGCCGTTTGAACGCAACGGCGAGTTCGGCGCCATCGCGCCGCCGAGCACGGGCTCCAATCTCTCCGGCGAAGACTGGGGCGCCGCCAAGCTCAATCCCAAGCCCGGCGCCAACACCACGCTCGGCGTCATCGCCACGGATGCAATCCTCACCCCGGCCGAAGCCCGCCGCATCGCCGTCATGGCGCAGGACGGCTTCGCCCGCGCCATCCGGCCGGTGCATGCGCCCTTTGACGGCGACGTCGTCTTTGTCGCCGCGACCGGCAAGCGCGCGCTCGCTGAACCGCGCCCGCTGGCGGTCGCCCGCCTCGGCGCCATGGCCGCAGACTGCCTCGCCCGCGCCGTCGCCCGCGGCGTTTATGAGGCCGAGAAGGGCTGAACGGGCCGCGCAGGTTTGCGCGACCGCGCGCCGACCGCGCCTCGTAGCGTGCTGAACCCACGGTCATCAGTGCGCATTTGCACGAACAATGCCGGCATCCATCACGTTGCGACAGATGGAGGTTGAGCACGCGGGCTCACGCCGGTTTCCGGCGGAATCCCGATTTTTGGCGCGAGAACGAAAAAGCGCGACATCCTCGAGCGTTCGGCGAAAGCGGCGATGCGCTGCAATTGGGCCTTCGCGGCGGCGCAAGCAGCGAAGACGCCTGCAAACCT
The DNA here is from genome assembly GCA_030428405.1 of Alphaproteobacteria bacterium. Classification (GTDB taxonomy): domain Bacteria; phylum Pseudomonadota; class Alphaproteobacteria; order Caulobacterales; family Maricaulaceae; genus JAUIEH01. Next base: position 353 of record JAUIEH010000075.1, on the reverse strand, counting down.
CAAAGTGCAATAAGCTCAAGCCAATGGCGCAGCCGCTCGCTTGCCAGCCGGCGTTCGGGGCGATGCGAGGCGCAGCCGCCCGACCAGGCAGCGCTGCGATGCATCATGGGGGAAGCCGGCCAGGAGCCGGGCGCGTCAACGGGCCGATCCGGGCCGTGCAGAAACGCCCGACCGGGCGCGTCTGGACAAGTTGGCGACGCCCACTTGCGCGCAAACCGAGGCGCCGCTAAACACTGCCGCTCTTCGACGGTCGCCAGACCTTACAAGACCCAGCGCGCCGGTAGCTCAGTTGGATAGAGCACCAGACTACGAATCTGGGGGTCGGGAGTTCGAATCTTCCCCGGCGCGCCATA
>JAUIEH010000074.1 GCA_030428405.1 Alphaproteobacteria bacterium | reverse complement strand
GTTCCCAGCCGACCGGCGCTTCGTCGACTTCTTCGTTGAAGGTGTGTCCGGAGGCCTTGAGCGGCAGGATCGTTCCGCGATATCGTCCGCGTTCGGTGTAAATGTCCGCGCGCGCGCCTTCCGCGAATCGCGCCGACCAATGCCCGATGGGAACGACTTCAAGCCGTCCGTTAGATTTGAGCGCTTTGACCTGCGCGCCGAGCGTGTCGAGATGGGCGACAATGGCGCGCGCGCCGCGACGTTCTTTGCCGGGACGAATGGCGCGAATGGCGCCGCGCCGGGTCAGCTCGACATTCAGTCCGAGCCGTTCAAGCTCGCCTGAAACCTGCATTACGATTGTGTCGGTATAGCCGGATGGACTGGCGATGGTGAGCAGCCGCTCCAGCGTGGCGCCCAGATACTCCGCGTCAATCGTCAGTCTCGACATGTTGTAAAGCGTCCCCCGACCGTTCCTTCAGCCCGCGCCGTATCGCCGTTTGCGCGGACAACGGGAACAATAAGTCGATGAAGCGCTCCGCCGTCGGCTGAGGTTCATGATTGGCGAGACCCGGACGCTCATTTGCTTCGATGAATGCATAGTCCGGCTCTTGCGGCGACTCGACGATAAAATCTATCCCGACGACTGGAATCTCAAGAGCGCGCGCTGCGCGAATTGCAGCTTCGGCGAGCTTGGAATGCAGCTCATCCGTTACGTCGTGGATGGTTCCGCCCGTATGCAAATTAGCGGTGCGGCGCACGTCCAGCGGCATGTCGGCTTCAAGCACGCTGTCCCATTCATAACCTTCCGCGCGAATCGCGCGCTCGGTCTCCCGGTCGAGGGGAATTTTTGATTCGCCGCCCGTCGCCGCCGCGCGCCGACGGCTTTGCGCCTTGATCAATTCGCGCACAGTGCGCTGGCCGTCGCCAACCACGGAAGCGGGCTTTCGGATCGCGGCCGCAACGACTTTGTAGTTGATGACGACGATGCGCAGGTCGACGCCGTGCACCATCTCCTCGACCAAAACGGTATGGCTGACATCGCGCGCCGCGCTGATGGCGTCCTCGACTTCGGCCATTTCGCACAAGCCGACAGAGATGCCGCGGCCTTGCTCGCCGCGCGCCGGCTTCACGACGACGTCGCCGTGCTTTGTGAGGAAGGTTTCAAGTTCGTCGCGCGCCGCATCCGCTGAAATCTGGGCTGGCGCGCGAACGCCGGCGTCTGTGACGATGGCGCGCGTGAGTGTCTTGTCGTCGCACATCGAATTGGTGACGCCGGTCGTCAGGTCACTGAGGCTCTCACGGCAACGAATTGACCGTCCGCCATAAGACAATCTGAACACGCCGCGCTCGGTGTCGATGATTTCGACATTGATGCCGCGCCGGCGCGCTTCGTTGACGATGATCTTTGCGTAGGGGTTGAGCCCTTCATCCGCGCTTGCGCCGGTGAACAGCGTCTCATTGATCGTGTTCTTGCGCTTGACGCAGAAGAAAGGCACGCGCGTGAAGCCGAGTTTTTCATAAAGCGCGATGGCTTGTTCATTGTCGTGCATGACCGTGAGGTCGAGAAAGCTCGCGCCGCGCACGATGAAATATTCCGCGAGCCTTCGCACCAGCGCTTCGCCGATGCCGGGCTGGCGCGCCTGGGCGTCGACGGCGAGGCACCACAAAGACGATCCCTTTTCCGGGTCGTTGAAAGCGCGCGCATGATCCACACCCATGACCGTGCCGATGACCTCGCCGTTCTGCGTGTCCTCGGCGACGAAATGGCAGATCGCCTGGGCGTCGCGCTCGGTCCAATAATATTCCGGAGGGGCGGTCACCATGCCGCGTGAAGCGTAAATGCGGTTGATCGCTTCGGCGTCGGAACTTGACGTCAGTCGACGCACAAAGAAACCTTTCGGCGCGCGTCTGGCTTTTTGATAATCCGCCAAGTCCAAGCGGAAGGTCAGCGACGGGTCGAGAAACACGCCGTGCGGCGCGTTGGCGAGCACGACCTGTGGCTCATTGACATAGAGCGCAATATCGCGCCGCTCGGGGCGTTCTTCCTCGAGCTCTTTGGCCAGTGACTGAGGCGTTGAGAATGTCTGCCCAAAGATGAGCCGGCCCCAGCCGCATTCCAGCGCCACGTTCTCGCGCATGGCGACGGAGGCGTCAGCGTTTGCGCCGGTCTTGGTTTGCTGCGTCATGACGGATCTAGATCCCGTTTGACTGAAGCCAGAGTTCGAGCAGCGCGACCTGCCAGAGTTCGGAGCCGCGCAAAGGCGTGATGTGTTCGGACGGATTTTCAAAGAGCTGGTCGAGATAAGTCTGCCGGAACAAGCCGCGCTCGCGCGCCGCTTGCGAAGACAGCGCATCGCGCACCATGTCGAGATAGGGCCCGTCGAGATATTTCAGCTGGGGAACCGGGAAATAGCCCTTCTTCCGGTCAATGACTTCGCTTGGCACAACGAGGCGGGCGGCGTCCTTCAGCACGCCCTTGCCGCCCTCGGCCAGTTTGAACTCGGGCGGAATGGTCGCGGCGAGTTCGACAAGTTCATGGTCGAGAAACGGCACGCGCGCTTCCAGGCCCCAGGCCATGGTCATGTTGTCGACGCGCTTGACCGGGTCGTCGACGAGCATGACGTGGGAATCAAGGCGCAGCGCGCGATCGACGGGGCCGGCCGCGCCGTCGCGCAACAAATGCTCCGTCACGACATTGCGAGCGACATCGGTGTCCGCGAGCCATTGATCCTGCAGATGTGTGCTGAGCTTTTCGTGCGAGCGGTCGAAAAACACCTTGGCGTAGTCAGTGACGACGTCATTTGTTTTTTCAAGCGGCGGATACCAGTGATAACCGCCAAACACTTCATCAGCTCCCTGACCGGATTGTACGACCTTGATGTGTTTGGCGACTTCGCGGCTGAGCAGAAAAAAGCCAATATTGTCGTAGGAGACCATCGGCTCGGACATGGCTGCGATTGTGGCGGGCAGGGCATCCATCAGGTCCGAGGACGGAACGAAAATCTTGTTGTGCTTGGTCGCGAATGTTTCCGCGATGAGGTCGGAATAAACGAACTCGTCGCCTTTCTCGCCCTTAGCCTCTTCGAAACCGATCGAGAACGTCATGAGGTCGGTCTGGCCCTCTTCGGCGAGGAGCCCGACGATCATGCTTGAATCAACGCCGCCTGAGAGCAGCACCCCGACGGAGACATCTGCGACCATGCGCCGGCGCACCGCCAGGCGAAGCGCGTCGTGAACGCGGTCGCGCCAGTCCTCGCGCGAGAGCCCCGCGTCTTCGGCGCGACGCTCATAAAGCGGCGTCCAATATTGCCGGTCACGAATTGCGCCGTTAGCGGATATTTTTCGCGTTGTCGCCGGCGCCAGCTTGCGCACGCCTTTAAGCATGGTGCGTGGCGGCGGCACGACGGCGTGAAACGACATGTAACAATGCAGCGCTTCGACATCGATTGTCTGATCGACGCCGCCCGCCTTCAGCAGAGCCGGCAGGGTTGAAGCGAACCGCAACATGCCATCCGTTTGCGAATAATAGAGCGGCTTGATGCCGAACCGGTCGCGCGCGAGCATGACTTCGCCGGTCTCGCGCTCTGCGATCGCAAACGCGAACATGCCGTGAAAGCGCTCGACGCAAGCCTCGCCCCAGGCGTGATAGGCCTTGAGCACGACTTCCGTGTCGCCGTCGGAGAAAAACGCATAGCCCTTGGCTTCGAGCTCCGTGCGCAGCTCCTTGTAATTATAGATGCAACCGTTGAAGACGATGGTTAGGCCGAGGGCCGGGTCGACCATGGGCTGGGCGGCTTTTTCGCTCAGATCGATGATCTTGAGCCGGCGATGTCCGAATGCGATCTGGCCGCGCGCGACCACGCCTGCGCCGTCGGGCCCGCGCGGCGCCAGCGCCTGGGTCATCCGGGCGACGGCGGCGGCGTCGGCGAGTTCGCCGTCAAATCGGATTTCGCCCGCGATTCCGCACATATAGCCAGTTGCTCCGTATAAGGGGGTGTTTCGCGCTGTCTCAGGTGCAGCTTTGCTCAATAAACGGCGAGAATTCGCATTCCATCTTCGACAGGCGCAGCGCCGCGCGTTTGACGAGATAAGAAGTCTCCCGTTACGCGCACGAGATAGCGCGCTGAACGCGAAAGTTCAAATTTTGCAGGCGATTTTTGCCCAATCGCGCGTGCACGCCGTGAGAGTTTTCGTGTCCAGAGCGGAGCGCGTGGCGACGTGATGGTCATTCATTGGTTTACGGATAAGTGGGCTGAGCGCTTGCAGCGCTTAAAATCCGTAGATCGTCTTCGCCTCAGCATAAGTTCCCGCATACGCCGCGACGCTGAGTGCGATCGGATCGGCATAGCCGCCGCCAATGGCCATGCTCACCGGCAATCCGCGCCGGGCGCACGCCGAAAGCACCATTCGATCGCGCGCCCGTAAGCCGGCGAGCGAGAGGCTGAGCCGGCCAAGCCGGTCCTCGGCCAGTGGATCAACGCCGGCCTGATAGAGCACAAGGTTCGGCCGGAACGCCCAGACGGCGTCAAGATGCGCCGCCAGCGCCGACAGATACGCAACGTCGCCGGCGCCGTCAGGCAGAGCGACATCAAGATCTGAAGCGGCCTTGCGAAACGGGAAGTTCTTCTCGCCGTGCATGCTGAACACGAAGACCCGTTCATCCGTGCCGAGAATGGCGGCGTTGCCGTCGCCCTGATGCACGTCGAGATCGATGATCGCGACGCGGTCGAGCCCCCAGTCGTGGAGCGCGGTCAAAGCGACGACGGCGAAATCATTGAACACGCAATAGCCGGAGCCGAAATCGTAATGCGCATGGTGTGTGCCGCCGGCAAGATGGCCCGAGAGGCCCGTTTCCAGCGCTGCTTGTGCGGCCATGAGCGCGCCGCCGACGGTCACGCGCGCACGATGGGCCATGCCGGTCCCCCGCGGAAAGCCGATCCGGCGGTGTTCGGCGTCGCTGAGCATGTCGGTCTCGACGCGCGCCACATAGCCGGCTTCATGCGCGCGTTCGATGTCGCTCAATCTGGCGGGCGTCGCTTCCGTTAGCTGATCGGCGCGCAGCAATCCGTCCGCCAGCAATTGCGCGCGCAACAGCTTGTATTTGCTTGCTGGGAAGCGATGCCCGTCCGGCAGAGCAAGCTCGGAGCTTTCGGAGTGGAAAAATCGCACGCTGCGCCTCGATTGCCTCTACGCCGACGATCCCGAACCCGAAAATAGCGCGCGCGCCGCCTTCGCCAAGCGCAGTGTCGCGGTAGCGGGCGATGTCCCTGGCGCGACGTGTTAGGCTGGCCAGCGATCTGGAATCGCTGAGGTGTTCGTTGCGTGACCGAACTTCCGACATCTCCCTTTCTGGCGAACGACGTCGAGGTCCATCCGACGCGCAACGTCATCGTGCGCGCCGGCGTGGAAACGAAGCTCGAGCCGCGCGTCATGGATGTGCTGCGCTATTTGTCTCTACACGCTGGCGAAGTGCAGACGCGCAACGACCTGATCGATGCGCTGTGGGGCGTCGAGTTTGGCGGCGACGAGAGCCTCACCCGCGCGGTCTCGCGCCTGCGCCAGGCGCTCAAGCAGATCGGCGCAGATCCGGCCATGGTCGAGACCGTGCCCAAGCGCGGCTATCTGTTTTCAGCGACCATATCGGACCTGCCGGCTGGCGCGGCGTCGGCGGGTGATCCTGCGCCCACATCGACGCCAGCCTCGGCTCAGCTTGTTGCATCGAGTGAACCGACGACCGGCGCGCAAGCCGATTCAGGCGAGGCGCGCACGCCGGGAAACTTCATCGCGCAGTTTTTCAGCAACGCGCAAAGCCTGCGCCGGCGCCGGGTCGTGCGCGCGGCTTTGATCTATGCCGCCTTTTCGGTCGCAATATTTTCGTTGCTCGAGGCCGCATCCGGCCCGTTCGGCATCAATGAGGGCGCCCAGCGCCTCATTCTCATCGCCGTTCTGAGCATGTTTCCGTTGTTTCTCCTAGGCTCCTGGTATCTCGACATGGCGCCGCATCTGCGCGGGGAGGGCGCTGCGCGCGCGGACACGCCCGCGCAGCGGCGCATGGATGTGGCGATCATCGCAGCGGTTGCAGTGGGCGTCGCGCTCGCCGTCCTGCGGCTGGCGACATTGTCGGGCGACGTTGGCGGGGACGGAGGCGCGGCGGGCGTGGCGGAGACCGACATTGTGAGTTTCCGGGACATTCCGTCCAACTCGGTCGCCGTCTTGCCGTTTGACTGCGCGCCCGATGAAGCCTCGGCGGATTTTTGCCGCAGCATCGCATTCGAAACCGTCAACCTGCTTTGGTCAGTCAACGGATTGCGGGTCAATTCAAGCACGAGTTCGCTGCGCGAGGAGTTCCTGAACCGCGACAGCCGCGAAATCGCTTCCATTCTTGGCGTCGCCCATCTCGTCACAGGCTCGGTGCGGCGCAGCGGCGATCAGGCGCGCATTGTTGCAACGCTTGTGGATGCGCGCAGTGATCGCATCGTCGCCTCGACGGCGGTCTCGGCGTCTTCGCGCAATGAGCTTGAAGCGCAGGAAGCGCTCGCCAACGCCGTGCTGGAAGGGCTGGGCTTCGACCGCCGCGTCGGCGCGCCGGAACGCGTCGAGGCGCTGTCGGAGGTGGAGATCGCCGGCCGGCCAGCGCTCGACCTGTTCATTGATGCGCGCGCGCAGCTCGCTCAACGCGACGCCGACGCGATCGCCCAGGCGCTGCGCACGCTCAGCGCGCTGGTCGAGCGTTTCCCTGATCTCGCCGATATTCGCGCTTCGCTCGCGCTGGCTCATCTTCTTGGTGCGGACAGTCAATACGGCGCAACGCCAGTCGCCCAGGCCGCCGAACTCGCACGCCCGCATGTCGAGCGCGCTCTGGAGCTTGCGCCGGACCTGCCGGAAGCCGCCGCCGCCGACGGTCTGGCGGCGCTGCTGGAGCGTCGCTGGGATGCAGCGGAGACCCGCCTTGCGCGCGCCACCGAGCTTTTGCCGGGGCGGGGCGAATATTGGACCTGGCTTGCTCTGGCGCGCGACGGCGCGGGCGACATCATCGGCGCGCGCCGCGCGCTTGCGCGCGCAATAGAACTGGACCCGCTCTCGCCGGTGGTGATGAGCGCCTATGTCGAAGCCTTTGCAGCCGCCGATCCAGACGCTGCGCGCGAAGCCGCACAGCGCTATCAGCGCGCGCGGCCCGATGATCCCATAAATATCCGCGCGCGCGCCTCGCTCGCCTTGGCCGCGGGCGATCTGGTCGAGGCGCATGCAGCGCTCGCTTCGCTCGATGAGCAGTCTACGGAACTCGCTGAACTTGAAGCCGAGCGGCTCGGCTGGATCTATTGGCGTCTGGGCATGACCGCATCAGCTGGAGAGGCCTGGAGCGGGCTTGCCGATGTTCAGCAAATACAAGCCATGGCGGACTATCGGCTTGGGCGCTGCGCGGACGCGTTTGAATGGGCGGATGGCCAGATATTCATGCGCTCGGGCGCACGAATCCGAATTCTGGCGTCGTCATTTGCGGCGTGCGCTGAGGACTGGGAGGGCGTCCGGCGTGTCCTTGCACCGATTTCGGACGACATCACGGCTTCGCCTCAAGACCTCTTGAGGCTGCATCCTGAAGCGCCAGGTCTGCCGGCCGCGCTGCTGGCCGTGGCCGCGCGCGAGACCGGTCAGGCCTCGACGGCCGAGCTACAGGTCCTCAACGGATTGCTCGATCACCTTCTTGAGTTGCGAGGCGAGGGCCTGGTTTCAGAGCGCGACGTCGCGCTCGCCGCGGCCCATTACGCGGCGGGCTCCGGCGAAGGCGAGGGCGCGGCGATTGCGTTTGCGCGTGCGTTCGATGAGGGGCGACGCGAACCGCCGGAAATCGAGCCCGCGCTCACGCCCTGGCGTGACCTGGAAGCGGCGCAGGCGCTGACCGAGAACTTCAACGCTCTGATTGCGGAACAAAGAGTGCGCGTCGTGGCTGCTGCGCAAGGCGACTAGCGACCGCGAAGTTCGCTCTCTGGTCTATTCCGCGTCCGGCGGCGCGAGCGCATCTGCGATGTCGCGCACGGCCAGCCATGCCTCGGCGTTTTCGCCGGCGACGATCTGTTCGTCGATTTGCGCGCGCGCGCGTTCAGCGCCCAGCCGGCGAACGGTCGTGGCCGCAAGTTGCAAGCGTCCCGGCGAGCAGCCGGCTTCCGCGCCGGAGGCTGTACGCCAGACATGCGCGATGTCTTCCCGGACCGACAGGCACCGCGCCTCGGGCGAGGCGGCGAACCAGAACAAGGCGCGCAAATCGTTGAGCGCGGCGTCAAGCAGCGGCGCGTCATCCAAGGTCAGTGCGACGATGTCGACGGCGCGCTCAGCGGCGCTTGGGGCGTCAGCCGGCCAAGATGCATCGCCGTCGGCGTAGATCACGACTTGTACGAGCCAGTCAGGCGGCGCAATTCGGCTCAGCGCGTCTGCGTCATCCGGGGCGGCGAGAATCGCAAGACGCATCGGAGCCGGGTCGGCGGCGGCTATGTCAGAGGACAGAATAGCTGCGCCGGCTTCAGCGTGAGCGATGACATAGACTTGGCGCGCCTCAGCCTGCGCGCTGGCGGTCTCGATGAAGTCAACGATATCGGCGCCGTCTGGGAGCAATGTCGGCGCATACGCAGCGGCCGCGCCTTCGATCTCCAGCGCAAGCGCCAGCTCCGCGGCCGTTTCGACGGCCGCATCGAAGCTCATGAAGGGCGGCGCCGCGTATACCAACAACTCGCGCGCCTCCTGCGCCGTCGTCGTGCGTCGGAGCTGGTCTGCGAACGCATCCTCGCTGTTGAGCACGATGACGTCATCGAGCATGGCCTCGTCGAGTCCGCCTTCTCGCACACTGGCGCTGACGCGCATGCGCGGCGTGATTGCGTGGAGCGCCGGCGCATAGGGCGCGCTCACCAGCGCGCGGCCGAAGCTGGGTGTTCCTTGGTCGAACGAAAACCCGCCGGTGGGCGAACCATGCGCCGCGCGCGCGCGAGGGGTTGCGAAGAACACGCCGATATCGGCGAAGCGCGCTTCGTTGTCGAACGCAGCGCTCGCGACATCGCCCGTCAAAAGGCCAAGTCGCTGGCGACGCGACAACAAGCCGTCGTCGATCGCCTCGATGTCTGACTGGGTCGTCGCGATGCCCGCAAGGATGTCCTCGGCCTGTTCGGGAGCGGCGTTGGCGAGGCGCGCGTTTTCGATCTCAAGGCGCACCTGCAATGGCCAACGCACCGCCGCGCGCATGTCAGGGTCTGAGGCGGCTTCAGCCGCCGCGACTGCGCGATCGATATAGCGGCGCGCCTCGTCAAAATTTTCGCGCTCGGCTTCCAGCGCCGCCAACTGGATCAGCGCGGGCAGCCGGGCATATTCCGCCGCCGGACCATCTCCGTCGGGCTGATCGGCGAGCGTTGTAAGGATGGCGACGGCGCGGTCGTGTTCGCCATTTTCCGCCAGCGCGTCCGCGAAATCCGCGCGCAGCATGGCGGCGTCGGCGCCGACAAGGCCCAGCGCGCT
>JAUIEH010000568.1 GCA_030428405.1 Alphaproteobacteria bacterium | reverse complement strand
GCGGCGGATAAAGCACCCAGCCGCCGCCAAAGCCGTTATTGGCGCCGACGCCGGGCACGAACATCGAAATCACGGCAAGCGCGAAGGACGCCGGCAAGAGCCAGAACGAGATGTTGTTCATGCGCGGAAACGCCATGTCCGGCGCGCCGATCTGCAAGGGCACGAACCAGTTGCCGAACCCGCCGATCATCGCCGGCATGACCATGAAGAAGATCATGATCAGGCCGTGATAGGTGATCAGCACATTGTAGAAATGATGTGCAGCGCCAGCGTCGCCGCCGGTGAACATGGTGAGGAAAGTGACGCCCGGGCTTTGCAGCTCGATGCGCATCAACCATGACATCGCGCCGCCGACAAAGCCGGCGATGATGGCGAACACGATATACATCGTGCCGATGTCTTTGTGGTTGGTCGAAAACAGCCAGCGCCGCAGGCTCCAATAGCTCGGCGCGTGATCGTCATGCGCGTGCGCGTGAGCGTCCATACGGCTCTCTCCCGAAACTTCGCTGGCCATAACTCGTTCGCCTTCTCGGATTTAGTCTTGTGAGGACGCAAGCCGCGTCCGCTCGGCCTGCTCGGCCTCGTAAGATGCAAGCACGCTGGCCGCGGAAGCGCCGTCGCCGCCATCTTCCACCGCGGCGGCGAGCCAGTCGTCATAAACATCCTGCGGCACGACACGGACCTCGATCGGCATGAAGGCGTGGTCACGTCCGCAAAGCTCTGAACACTGTCCGTAGTACGTGCCCGGCTCGTCCACGCGGAACCAGGTCTGGTTCAGACGGCCCGGAATGGCGTCAACGCGCGAGCCGAAAGCCGGAACCGCCCAGTTGTGAATGACGTCGCGGCCCATGACTTCGACGACCACCGTCGCGCCGGCCGGAACGACCAACGGATAATCCACGGCGAGAAGGTACAGTTCTGAGTCCTCGACTTCGTCTTCGCCGACCATCTGGCTGAAATATTCGCCCACGCCGGCATCGGCGTATTCGTAACCCCAATACCACTGATAGCCGTTCGCCTTCACGACGACATCGGGCTCGGGCATGCGCTCTTGGAAATAGAGCAGCGGGAATGACGGGATCGCGATGACGAGCAGGATGATGATCGGAACGACCGTCCAGACCACTTCGACCAGCGTGTTGTGGGCGAATTTGGCGGGCCGTGGATTTGCGTTCTTGTTGTAGCGGAAGATGACGTAGACGAGCAGCGCGAGAACGAAAAACGTGATCGCAATGATGATCAGCAACAGCAGATTGTGGAAATTGTGAATCTGTTCGGCGACGGGCGTGACGGCCGGCTGCAGGCCGATATGGCCGTCGGTCGGCCGGCCAGTGACCGGCGACGCTGAAGCTGCGGCTCCCAGCATCGTAGTGATTACGCCGAGCAGCACCGCTTTGAGCGCGCGCATGCTTCCCCCTTCGTCTCTGATTGGCGACCTCCGCGCAGGCCCCGCCGCGCAGTTTCGCCCTACTCTGACTCGCGCCGCAATATAGAGGCGACCGCCGGGCGCGCCAGCGTCGTTTAGGGCCATTTTGTCGCAATTCCAGAATTTCAGCCCCGCGACGGGCGTCGCGGGGCTTTCAGAACGCGTTGTTTCAGACGTCGCCCTCGGTCGGACGGGCCGGATGCGGCATGGCCGGACCGGGCTGCGTATGCGCAGTGCGCGCGGGATTGCCCAAACGGTCTTTGCCTTCATGCGCCATGAATTTCAGCACGAATGAGAGCAGGCCGAGGCCGACGCCGATCGCAATGGCGATAAGGCC
>JAUIEH010000567.1 GCA_030428405.1 Alphaproteobacteria bacterium | reverse complement strand
CGGCCTCGCGCCTCGCCGAAGTCATGGAAGAGGTCACGCGCGGAGGCTCCGTGCACGAAGTCGACGCTGAACGCAATCTGTTGATCGTGTCCGGCTCCGACCGCGATGTCGCGGCCATGCTCGACCTAGCGGCGGTGTTTGACGTCGACTGGATGGACGGCATGTCCTTCGCGCTCGTGCCGCTCATCGCGGCGGATGCTCAATCCGTCGCCCAGGAGCTGGAGCAGGTCTTCGCCGGCGGCGAGGGCGGCGATCTTTCCGGGCTGTTGCGCATCGTGGCGATCCGCCGTTTGAACGCCGTGCTCGTTGTTTCGCCGCAAGCCGCCTATATCCGCCGTGCACAGACCTGGATCAGCCGGCTGGACGAGCCGAGCGGGGGCGCTGAGCGGCGCTATTTCGTCATCGACATTCAAAACCGGCCCGCAGCCGAAATCGCCGAGATCATCCAGTCGGTCTCGGGCGACGCAGGCCCGCGTCTTGGTTCTTCGTCCGCTTCTCCGTTTGGTGATGGCGGCGCAACCGCACTGCCTGACAGCGCTGCGCCCGGCGAAGTCGCTGCGCTGCAAGCTTCCGGCGACGGCGAGTTGGCGGGCGTGTCGGTCTTCGCCGATGAAGCGAATAACTCGCTGATCGTGCTGGCGACGCCGCAGCAATTGCGCGGCGTGCGGCGCGTGGTCGAAACGCTCGATGCGATGCCGAACCAGGTCCTGCTCGAAGCGATGATCGCGGAAGTTCGGCTGTCGGATGAATTACGTTTCGGCCTCAACTGGGCGGTTGAAAGCGGCGAGTTCGACTTCGCGTTCTCCGAATTCGCGACCGGCGCGGTCACGTCGACCTTTCCGGGCTTCTCGGTATTGTTCTCAGGCAGGGATGCGCGCGCCGCGCTCAACGCGGTCTCGAGCGTCACCGACGTGAATGTGATTTCCTCGCCGTCTTTGATGGTGCTGGACAACCGCACCGCCATTCTTCAAGTCGGCGACCAGGTCCCCATCATCACGCAATCTTCCGTGAGCGTGCTTGATCCGGATGCGCCGATCGTCAACTCGGTGACCCTGCGCGACACGGGCGTCATTCTGCGCGTGACGCCGCGGGTGAATGACTCAGGCCTCGTCGTGCTCGATGTCGAACAGGAAGTCAGCGACGTCGTGGAAACGGTGAGCTCGGGCATCGACTCGCCCACCATCCAGCAGCGCCGGCTGCAGACCTCCGTCGTCGTGCGCGATGGCGAGACCGTCGCATTGGGCGGCCTCATTCGCGACCGGGAATCGCTTGGAACGTCGGGCATTCCGGTGCTGAGCCGCATTCCGGGCATCGGCGCTGCGTTCCGCTCGAACAATCAGCGTCAGGAGCGCACCGAGCTGATCGTTCTGATCACGCCGCGCGTCGTGCGCGATGTCGCCGAGGCCCGTTCGGTCACGGACGAGTTGCGCCGACGGATCCGCGGCGTGCGTCCGCTGGTGGTTTCGCATAACGAATCCATCGAGGACTGAGCCAATGGAGCGCGCGCGTCGTCACCAGCTGACGCGCCGCTCGCCGAGGCGAGGCGAGACTGGCGCAGCGCTCGTCCAGGTCATCTGGCTGGCGGCGCTCCTGGCGATCATCGCCATTGGCTTCATGCGTCACGCTCAGCTCAGCCATCTGCGCGCGGCCAATGTCGCCGACATGGCGCAGGCGCGCGCCCTGACCGACGCCGGCGTGCGCGTCGCGATCGCACGGCTTGTCGCGGCCGGCGCCGAGCCGCTCGACTGGCCTTTTGTCTGCCGCAT
>JAUIEH010000566.1 GCA_030428405.1 Alphaproteobacteria bacterium | reverse complement strand
CGGAAGACGGCGGCCATGGCGTCTCAATGAGCCTGGTCGAGGGGCTCAACGCCTGGCAACACGCCGCCGTCACCATCGCCGCGATCGCCGCGGTGATTTTCGCCGGACGCAGGCTGGCCGCCCCGATTTTCCGCTTCATCGCAGCAACACGGCTGCGCGAATTGTTTACGGCGGCTGCGCTGATGATGGTGGTGGGCGTGGCGACGCTGATGTCCCTGGTCGGACTTTCTCCCGCGCTGGGCACCTTCCTCGCCGGCGTCATGCTGGCGGAAAGCGAATACCGCCACGAGCTTGAATCCGACATCGAGCCGTTTCGCGGGCTCCTCCTCGGCGTGTTTTTCATGACCGTCGGCGCCGGCATCAATTTCGCCGTGCTGGCGGAAAACCCAGCGCTGACGCTCGGCCTTACCTTTGCGCTGATCGCTGGCAAAGCGCTGGTCCTGCTCGTGCTCGCCGTCATCTTCCGTATCCGCGGGTCCGGCCGCTGGCTGTTTGCACTCAGCCTTGCGCAGGCCGGCGAGTTTGGTTTCGTGCTGCTCGCCTTCAGCGTCGACAACGCCGTCCTGCCCGACGACATCACCGCTCAGCTTTCCCTGGTCGTTGCATTGTCGATGCTGCTGACGCCGGCGATCTTCATCGCTTACGACAAGCTGATCGCGCCGCGCTTTTCCTCGTCGGGTTCACGCGAAGCCGACGCCATTGACGAGCAGACCGGCGTCATCATCGCCGGGCACGGACGGTTCGGCGGCATCATCAACCGCCTGCTGCGCGGCCTCGGCTATTCCACGACCGTCGTGGATTACTCCTCAGCCCAACTCGACATGCTGCGCAAATTCGATCTCAAGGTCTATTTCGGCGACGCCACGCGGCCCGACCTTCTGCACGCCGCCGGGATCGAGCACGCCAAGCTGCTCGTCGTCGCCATTGACGGCAAAGAACAGATCACTGAACTCGTGCGCTATGTCGTTAAGAACCATCCCAATGTTCACGTCGTCGCGCGCGCCATCGACCGCAACCATGTCTATGACCTCTGGGCGGTCGGCTGTCGCGACATCATCCGCGAGGCCTATGACAGCTCGCTGCGCGCGGGGCGTTCCGCACTCGAAGCATTAGGCGTGACGCGCGCGCAGGCTCAGCGCATGGTCGACGAATATGAAACCATCGACCGCCAGCACATGGTCGAGATGGCCGAGCTGCACCGCATCGACGTTCCCAATCACGAAAACCCGGAATATGTCGCTAAAGCGCTGGAAATGCGCGTTCAGATGGAAGACCAGCTGCGCGGCAGCGCCAAGCAGATGTTCAGTGAAGGAACGCTCGACGAAGCCGAAGCGCCGCCGGCCAAGCCGCCGCGCAGCGGATGAGGCCCGGCGCGGAGGCCCCTTATCACGTCCCAGCCAGCGGGCCTGAACTTCATTCCTCCGGCGGATCTTCGCTCGCGGCGTCTTCGACCGGCGCATCATCTCCGGCCTCAACGGCGCCGGCCTGTTCGCGCTGGATCATCGAACTGCGAATGAAGACGACGCCAAGCGCGCCCGCGTCGATCACCTCGCGAATATAGGCGACATAATGCGCACAGGCCTCGGGATAGAGCGCGGGCTCTAACTCAGGCGATGCGAAATAGCGTTCGCGCGTCTCATCCGTATGGCCAAGCCGCTGATGGATGCGGTCCTCGACGCCGCCAGATTGTTCCGCTGTCAGAACAAGCGCATCCGTGCTCTGCGGGTCGCGCAGCAATGCTTCAAGCTGGGTCAGGACCCGCCGACGCACAT
>JAUIEH010000565.1 GCA_030428405.1 Alphaproteobacteria bacterium | reverse complement strand
GTCAGCTTTTTCCCCAAACATCGGCGGTAAGCTCCTCGAACTCTTGGCGCGCTTCGTTAAACGCGGCGGCGAAAGACGGTCCTGCTATTCCTGCGAAATACCCGTAATCAAGCGCCAGATAGGTGATCGTGAAGCCGACAGCGATCACCAGCATTGAAGCAAGGATTTCGACAGTTACTGGATTAAGCATAAAACGGGCGAATGCGCGGCCAAAGCGCAGCATTACTGAGGTTTGTGGCCCTTGAGGCAAGGACTCGCGCATGGCCCGCGCGAGCGTGAAAAACCCTGAAATAACAACGACGGCCACCGCAATCATGGCGATTTCCATCAAAGGCGGGAAGCTGCCGAGCGGGCCTGCAGCCTCAAAGCCGCGCAAGGCGTTGACCAAAATCGCCGAGCCCGACATCTCGCCGAGCGGCGTGCGGAAATAGTCCCGCGCCAGTGTCGAGGACGAGCCGATGATGACAACCGCCGGCAGGCCCGAGCCCACCGGAATGATGCGCGATTGCTGCGTGTTGACCGAAAACATCAAAAGATTGCGCGCGATCTGGACGCGCCCGCTGGTCGCAGCTTCGAGCGGCACGGAGACATTGTAATTGATGAAGCTCGTCCGGCTGCCGATCTTGATCTGACCGCGATCGAAGGCGTTGAGCAGAATGCCCGGACCGCTGCGCTCGCCGCGGCAATATTCCGTGGCCGCCTCCATCGCCTCATTGACGCGTTCGGCGGCGGCGCGGGCGTCGGGCGCGCGTCGCGCCACGGTGGCGAACAAGACGGGATTGGCGAGCGCGGTGATGACGCCTTCGCGTTCGACGCAGGAATAAAGATTGAACTCTTCCGGCCGGCCTTGATCGTCATAGGTCGTGCGCGCGGTCGCCGCCACGATCGGACCTTCGGGCGTTTCGGCGTTGAAGATCTCGGCGCGCGCCGGATCGGGGAAGCGCGAGGGCGCATCGGGCGTGTCGTCGCCGGAAGCCGGCTCGCGCACCAGGATCAGGAGCGGCGCATCGGGGTCGTCGCGCCAATCGTTCAGCAAGGCGTCGATCTGAAGCTCGGCTGCGGTGTCGGGCGAGCGCCAGGAAAGATCCACGTCGACGATGACGGCGGCCGGACGCGCGCCGCCGCCGCCGCCGCGCGCCAGTTCCAGCGCACGCAGGACTTCCTCGCGCGGTGCATAGGCGATGGCGGCCGAGCCGCGCTCGACCGCGCCGCTCCAGGCATCATCGTCGATATCGACCATCACGGTCGGTCCGAGATTGGGGATCGCCTGATTGTCGCGGAACTGGAACGCCCAATCGAGGCTTTCATTATCCGCCGCCGGCAGGAAGGAATCCTGTCCCGGCTGGGTCTGCATGATCGCCCAGACGCCGACGGCGAGCACGAAGCTCAACGCCATATTGACCAGACCGCGCCTGGTTCTGGATTTGGCTTTCGCCATGGCTCGTATCCCCCGCACGGCACAGCCGCAGCGATCATCCCCAATCAGCCAGTTTAGGCCAATAGCTGCGGCTTGGTTCAAGCTTTCGCAGTTATTGAGCGCCTCGCTTGCATGGCGCGGTCAGTCTTCGTCCGTGACGGGATTTCGCAACAGCCCGATCTGTGGGCTGGCGATTTCGACGATGTCGCCCGCGTCGAGATGCGGCGTCGGCGCCTCGCCGCGCGGCGTCGGCGGGGCCAGCGAGCCGGATGCGATGACGTCGCCCGGCCGCAGCGTCGTGAAGGTCGAGACATAGCTGATGAGATGCGCGAACGGATAGAGCATGTCACGCGCA
>JAUIEH010000073.1 GCA_030428405.1 Alphaproteobacteria bacterium | reverse complement strand
ATTGTTCGCTTCCGTCTATCTCAGCAGCAGACGCGCGTCTGCTGCGCACGTTTCTTATTCAACGCCGTCCGCGCCACGGCGCAAGAGCGATCGTTAGCCCGAAAAATCCCAACAGCCCCGCCGCGCCGTAGCGTGCGGCTTCGCCATACCAGGTGCGCTCAAACTCGACGCGCTCAGCGACCGCTTCCGGCTCCGTCGCGGACGGGCGGATGACGCTCGGATTGATGGCGAGCGAGACGGCCAGCCACACCAGAAACGCGCCGACAACACCGGCGATGATCCGCGGCAAATAACGCATCACGCAACATCCCTTGGGCTAACGGTGACGCAGTGCGCCAAACCCTCTGCTCCTACTTATCGGCGCCCGGCCCAATTCTTCAGACCGCCCACCAGGCCTCCGGCTTTGCGGTGAAACCCGCCGCCTTCTCGAGGGCCGCGCCGACCGCGAACATTTTTTCCTCTTGCAAGGCGGGCGCTACCACCTGCAGGCCGAGCGGCAGCCCTTGCCCATCCAGCCCCGCAGGCACGGACATGGCCGGCACGCCGGCGAGATTGGCCGTCACCGTGAAAATGTCGTTGAGATACATCGTCACCGGATCGCCGGCCTTTTCGCCGATCGCAAACGCCGCCGACGGCGCGGTCGGCGTCAATAAGGCGTCTACGGACTGAAACACCTCGTCAAAGTCGCCGCGAATGCGCCGGCGCACTTTCTGGGCGCGCAGATAATAAGCGTCGTAATAGCCCGCCGAGAGCACATAGGCGCCAATCATCAAGCGGCGCTGCACTTCCGGACCAAAGCCCGCCGCGCGGGTCTGTTCGTAAGTATCGGTGAGGTCCGCGCCATCGACGCGCAGCCCGAACCGCATGCCGTCATAGCGCGCGAGATTGGACGAGGCCTCGGCCGGCGCGATGATGTAATAGGCCGGCAGCGCATATTTCGTATGCGGAAGCGAAACGTCGACCAGCTCGCAGCCGGCGTCTTTCAGCCAGGCGCGGCCCTCCTCCCAAAGCTTTTCAATCTCGGGCGGCATGCCGTCGACGCGATATTCCTTCGGCACGCCGATTTTCAGGCCTTTGATCGACCGCTTGCAGGCGGCCGAAAAATCCGGGGTCTCGACATTGAGCGAGGTAGAATCCTTGGGGTCAAAACTCGCCATGGCCTGCAGCATCATGGCGCAGTCCTCGACCGATTTGCCGATCGGTCCGGGATGGTCGAGCGACGAGGCGAAGGCCACCACGCCCCAGCGCGAGCACCGTCCGTAAGTCGCCTTGACGCCGACAGTGCCCGTAAACGCCGCAGGCTGACGGATTGAGCCGCCCGTATCCGTGCCGGTGCCGCCAAGAGCGAGACCGGCGGCGACCGCGCTCGCTGAACCGCCGCTGGAGCCGCCCGGCACGAGCGCGGCGTTGGAGCCTTCGCGCCGCCAGGGACTGATGACGGAGCCGGTCGCTGCGGTCTCGTTTGACGAGCCCATGGCGAATTCGTCCATCGACGTCTTGCCGAGCATGTTCGCGCCCGCCGCCCAGAGATTGGCGGTGACGGTCGACTCATAAGGCGGCTTGAAGCCTTTGAGGATGTTAGACGACGCGGTCGTCTCAATGCCGTCCGTGCAGAACAAATCCTTGATCGCGAGCGGCATGCCTTCGAGCAGGCGCGCCTCGCCCGCCGCGATGCGCTTGTCGCTTTCCTCGGCCTGAGCACGCGCCAGATGCGGCGTCGTCTGCGTAAAGGCGTTGAGCGCGTCCGCCTTCTCGACGGCGTCGATATGCGCATCCACCAATTCGCGTGCGGAGAATTTTTTCGAGTCCAGTCCCGCGCGCGCTTGGGCGAGGGTTAAATCGGTCAGCGAGCTCACGCGCGCTTCTCCTCAACAGTCAGAAGTTTTTCCATGAACAAATGCGCCTCGGCCGCCGACTTGCCGGCATAAGGCCCGCGCTCGTTAAAGCCGCACTTTCGATAAAGCGCGACGGCGGCCTGTTGCTTGTCGCCGGTTTCCAGACGCAGCGCCGAGAAACCACGCACAGACGCGCGCGCCTCTATCGCGCTCAACAAAACGCGCGCCACGCCGCGCCCGCGCGCTTCCGGTTTGGTCCACATGCGTTTGACCTCGCCCGCGCCTTCATCGGTCGGACGCAGGGCGCCGCAGCCCAGCGCCTCGCCCGCCTCGCGCGCAACGAAGAAGTCGACCTCCTCGCGCGCCAGTTCCTCGACGCTGGCGAGATGGCACATATCGGCGTCGTAAAGCTCGACCATCAGTCCATCGAGCGCCTTGACCAAAGCGGCGTTGTCTGGCGCGCGCGGGTCCTCAAGAGCGACCGTCATCATCGCGTCTCACTCGACCACCTTGGGCACGACGAAAAAGCCTTCCTCCGAACGCGGCGCATTCATCAGAATTTCGTCGCGCTTGTTTCCGTCGGTGACCTCGTCCTCGCGCAAGGGCAGCTTGGCGTCGACGGCCGACGCCATCGGCTCGACGCCTTCAATGTCGACCTCATTGAGTTGCTCGATCCATTGCAGAATGCCGTTGAGCTCGCCGGCGAGCTCTTCAAGCCGGTCTTCCGGCGCTGCGATGCGCGCCAAACGGGCGATGCGGCGGACGTCGTCGGGCGTCACGGACATGGATCGAACCTTTCGAAAAATACGGAGGCGAGCGGTAGTCGATCAAAGCGCCGCGCGCAAGGAAGCGAGGCCATATCTCAACGCCGGCAAGCTCAGCGCGGGCAATGCTCAGCGCGGATCCGGCGCGGCCCACCGCGCAGCAATCGAGGCGCGGTCGCCGATGGCGACGTTGAAATCCATGTCGTGCTGCACGCCGGGCGCTGAATAAAGACAGCGTCCAGGACGGCGACAATTCACCTCGCTGGAAAACTGCCAGAGGAAATATTCGCTCCACATCGCGTCCGGAAAGTCGGGAATGTCGGCGCGAAAGCGCGCATACCAGAGACGGACGCCGCGCGCGGCCGTGCGGAAGGCGTAGTCATCCGACAGCCTGCGGATGACGCGGTCATTGCCATAGACGATCGGACTGCGCCCGACGCGCTCGCGAATGCGCGCGATGAAGGCGATGGCTTCATCAATGCTCATGTCCTGCTCGCGGTCGAAAGCCTCCAGATCGAGCGCGAGCAAAACGCCCTCGGGATCGCCGACCTGTTCCAGGAAGAAATCAGCCTGCGCGATCGGCTCTCCAGACCGGCCAAGGTGATACGCGCCCCAGAGATAGCCGCGCGATTCCGCAATCTGGGCGCGGTGGCCGTAAGCGACGTCATCGCGCAGGCCGATGCTCGCGCGGTGGATGATGCCGACGACGCGCGGATCGTGCTGGAGCTGCTCCCAGTCAATGTCATTGCGCTCATAGGCGTCGATGACGATGGATGCGCCCGACCGGCTCCATGGCCGGTCAAACGGGTCGGTCGCACTGGCGGGGCCGGCCGCACAGGCTGACGCGAATGCGAAACCGGCAAGCACGCTCTGTCTCATCATCACCTCCGCTGGCCGAGGGCCGGCTGGTTACACGACGGAATCTGAACGCTGATTATGCGCCTGCTCGGCAGGCGTCGATTGGCGGCCAAGCGCTTCATTGCGCTTCGGAAAGCGCCCGAATTCCGCAATGACGTCGTAGTGATTGCGGGCGTGTTTTACGTGGTCGCCGCCCATTTTCGAGAACAGCGCCAATGACCGCTTTTGATCCTCGAGATCCTCGCTGTGCATGAACGGCATATAGAGGAAGTTTCGGCGCTGTTCGGGCAGGTCCTGGTCGTAGCCTTTCGCGAGCGCGGCGTCGGCGACCGCCCTTGCGGCCGCATCCTGCGCGAAGGCTTGGGCGTGACCGCGATGAATGTTGCGCGAGAACTGGTCGAGCACGATCACGGCGGCGAGCGCGGTGTCGGCGTCTTCGAGCCAGTCCGGATCGACCTCCCGGGCCAGCGCGGCGTGCAGCTCAGCGAAACGCGCGGTGATTTGGGCGTCGAGTTCTGCGTCGGTGCGCCACCATTGCGCCGGTGAAAGCTGTTCGAACCAAAAGGCGAGAACGTCGCTGGCGGCCTGGAGGATGGAGTTCGGTGCGGTCATGGCGTCAGTCTACTTCTTGCGCGCCCATATCGCGAGCCGCCTTGACGCGCCCGCCTCTGCTGGCGATAGCGAGCCTCGTGCCCGTCATCGACATTCAAGACATGCCGCCAAGCGGCCCCTTGCTCGGTCTCGACCCGGGCACGAAGACGATCGGCGTGGCGGCCTGCGACCATGACAGGGTTCTCGCCAGCGCGGTTGAAACCATCCGAAGGCAGAAATTCGGCGTGGACGCCGCGCGGCTGTTTGAGCTGTTCGACGAACGCGGATGCGTCGGCGTCGTCATCGGCCTGCCGCTGAACATGGACGGCTCAGAAGGCCCGCGCGCCCAGTCCGCGCGCGCCTTCGCCGCCAATATCGACAATGCGCGCGCCATCCCGATCACACTCTGGGATGAGCGCTTGTCGACGGCTGCGGTCGAGCGGTCATTGATCGCAACCGACACCAGCCGGGCGCGCCGCGCGGAAATCGTCGACGCCATGGCCGCCGCCTATATTCTTCAGGGCGCGATCGACCGCATGCGCAGCGCCTCATCATGAGCGCAGCGCTCGCCGGTCTCATCCCTGTCTTCCTGATCATCGCGGCAGGCTGGCTCACCCGCGCCAGCGGGCTCATTCCGCGCGAAAATTGGGCGCCGATCACCAAGCTCGCTTACTGGGTCATGTTCCCGGCGATGCTGTTCACGCTGATCTCACGCATCGATTTTGAAAGCCTCGGCGCGGGCGCCTTCGTCGCCGCCACGGCGCTTGGTTTCGCCGCCATGGGCGTCATTGCGCTGGCCATGCGATTATTGATGCGCGGCGTCGACGGGCCGGCCTATTCGAGCTTTTTTCAAGGCTCGGTGCGCTGGAACGGCTTCGTGCTGCTGGCGGCTGCGCCCTTCGTGTTCGGACCGGAGGGCGAGACGCTCGCCGCCCTCGTCTTCGCGCCCACCGTGCCGCTGGTGAACGTGATGTGCGTGGGCGTGTTGTCGGTCTGGGGCGCGCATGGGGGACCCTCGCCAGGCCAGTTCGCGCTGCGCTTCGTGACCAATCCGCTCATCATCGCCAGCGTGTCCGGCGCGGTCTGGGCGCTGTTCGGCCTGCCGAGCGAAGGCGTCGTCTTCGATGCGCTGGAGATCATAGGCCGCGCAGGCCTTGCGACCGCGCTTCTCGGCGTCGGCGCCGGCATCGACATCACCAAGCTGCGCGCGCGCCCTCGTCTGCTCGCGATCGCCGTTGCGATGAAAATGATGGTGATGCCGGTCGTGCTCTGGCTGGCCGCACAACTCTTCGGGCTGGAGCCGCTGGCGACCGCCGTGCTCGTCGCCGCCGGCGGCGTGCCTGGCGCAGCTTCGGCCTATGTGCTGGCGCGCGAACTTGGCGGCGACGCAGAGCTGGTCGCCGGCCACGTCACTGCGACGACGCTTGTTTCGCTGATCATTCTGCCGATCGTCATCGCGTTGACGGCGCCGGCGTGAAGGCGCGCTCTTAAACCTTATCTGCGCGCAGCCAGCCGGAAATGCTCAAGCGTCGCCCGCCCGCAAAGGGCGCTACCGGCAAAACTGAATGATCCGCCGGAATGACGAAGACGTTGAGCACGTTGAAGCCGGGCGTGAAGGCGTTCTCGATGTCGCCGTTCTCATCAAAGAAGGCGAGCTGACCACCCCAGTCGGCCCGCCAGTCTCGGCTGAGATTGATGACGAAGGCTGCGCGCCGGTCCGCGCGGGCGTAGCTGTCATCGTGCCGGCTCAGAAAATGACCGGGCCCGTAGCGGGTCACATAGACGTCGACATGGGCGTCGGGGCCGGCGTCAACGCCCGTCATGTCCTGCAGAAAGGCGACGAACGGGCCGGAGTTGAGCCAGTCATGCACGCCCTTGAGCGCAACATCGCTCTCGCCGCGGCGCAGACGTTCGCTGACCGGGTCATGCTCGAAGAGATATTGGAAATTCTCGCGCCCGCGCTCGTAAACGGAGCGCACCAGCGCATCCATCTGGGCCGGGCCGGCGGCGGCGACTTCCTCTTGCGTCGCCTCGAAGGCGTTCTCGTCGGCGTTGTAAGTGAGCCGCCAATCGGCGCGCGCGTTGAGGTCATCCGCCAGCCGGTCAGCGCTCTCGGCTTGCAGAAAGCGCCGGGCCTGCACGCGGCCCGCTTTGGTGACCCGCGCACAAAGCTGATCCATGTCGTCGCGCTGAGCGATATCGTAAGTCGTCACATCCATGCCGCCTAATTAATCAACAATAGAAAGCCGGATCAAAAGCGCTTGGCGTCGCAGGCGCGCTTGCGAGGAAGCGTGAGCGCGCGTATCCCTCAAAAAATCGCAGCGAACGGGCCATGACCGAGGAATACGTCCACGTTTTCAGCCAGCGCCATCTGCTCGGCATTGAGGGCCTGAACCGCCTGGATGCGGAAGCCATTCTCGATTTAGCCGAAGACTATGTCGCTCTGTCGCGCGGCCGCGAGAAGAAAAGCGCTCTTTTGAAGGGGCGCACGCAGATCAATCTCTTCTTCGAGCCGTCCACCCGCACGCAAAGCTCATTCGAGATCGCCGGCAAGCGCCTCGGCGCCGACGTCATGAACATGTCGGTGTCGTCCTCTTCCGTCTCCAAGGGCGAAACCCTGCTCGACACGGCGGCGACGCTGAACGCCATGCGCCCGGATCTGCTGATCGTGCGCCACAGCGCGTCCGGCGCGGTGAAGCTGTTGTCGCGCAAAGTCGACGGCGCCGTCGTCAATGCCGGCGACGGCAATCACGAACATCCCACCCAGGCCCTGCTCGACGCGCTCACTCTGCGCCGCAGGCTCGGCTCGCTGGAAGGCTGCACGGTCGCGATCTGCGGCGACATACTGCACAGCCGCGTGGCGCGCTCGAACGCCATCTTGCTGCAGCTGCTCGGCGCTCAAGTGCGCTTCATCGCCCCGCCGACGCTGTTGCCGACGGGCGTGCGCGACTGGGGCGGCGAGGTCTTCACCTCGATGGATGAGGGGCTCAAAGGCGCCGACGTCGTTATGATGCTGCGGCTGCAGCGCGAACGCATGGACGGCGCGTTCCTTCCGTCCACGCGCGAGTTCTTCCGCTTTTACGGATTGACGCCTGAGCGCCTGCACGCCTGCGACAAGGACGTGCTGGTGATGCATCCCGGCCCGATGAATCGCGGCGTGGAAATCGATTCCGCCGTCGCCGACGATCCCGACATCAGCCTCATCAATGAGCAGGTCGAGATGGGCGTGGCCGTGCGCATGGCCGTGCTCGACATCTTGTCGCGCGCACAGTCCAACCATCCTCCGCGAGGCGGGCTATGAGCGCGTCATTCCTCATCACGGACGTCCGCCTGATCGATCCGGCGCGCGGGACCGATGCGCCCGGCTGGCTCAGCGTCGAGGCGGGCAAGATATCCGGCTTCGGCGAAGGCGACGCCCCTGACGCCGAGGGCGCGGCGCGCATCAACGCACACGGATTGATCCTCGCGCCAGGCCTGATCGATTTGCGGGTGCGCACCGGCGAACCCGGCGCCGAGCATAAGGAAACGCTCGCCAGCGCGAGCGCGGCGGCCGCCGTCGGCGGGGTCACGACCATGGTCGTCTCGCCTTTGACCGATCCCGTGATCGACACGCCCGCGCTCATCGACTTCATCATGCGTCGCGCGCGCGACACCGCCAGCGTGCGCGTTCTGCCCGCAGCCGCCCTGACGCGCGGGCTCGCCGGCGAGGCCATGAGCGAAATCGGCCTTTTGAAGGAAGCCGGCGCGGTCCTCTTTTCCAATGGACATCATCCGGTCGCGGATGCGCGCATGATGCGCCGCGCGCTGACCTATGCGCAGACCTTCAACGCGCCCTGCGCCGTACGCGCGGAAGACGCCGCACTCTCCGCCGGCGGCGTCGCCCATGACGGCGAGTTCGCTGGTCGTCTCGGTCTCGCCGGCGTGCCCGCGCTTGCCGAGACCATTCAGATCGCGCGCGACAGCCTGATCGCGGAAGACGCCGGAGGCCGGCTCCTGCTTGATTTGATTTCGAGCCGGGCGGGCCTTGAAGCGCTTGCACTGGCCAAGTCGCGCGGCGCACCCGTCACCGCCAGCGTCGCAGCCGCGAATCTCGCGCTCAATGAGCTCGATGTCGGCGATTACCGCACCTTTGCGCGGCTTTCCCCGCCCCTGCGCTCAGAAGACGACCGCATGGCGCTTGTCGACGCCGTGCGCACGGGACTGATCGATTTCGTCACATCCGCGCATGATCCTCAGCCGCCGGAAGACAAGCGGCTGCCCTTCGCCGAAGCCAAGCCCGGCGCGGTGGGGCTTGAGACCTTGCTCGGCGTGATGGGCTCGCTTGTCGCCGACGGACATATGACGTGGGCGGAGGCTTTGCGGCCGCTCACCTCGGCGCCTGCATCGTTCCTGGGCCTGGCTCAGGGCCGGATCGCGGAAGGCGCGCCGGCCGATCTGATCCTGATTGATCCCGACGCGCCCTGGGTCTGCCGCGAGGACGAACTGGTCTCCCGATCCAAGAACACGCCGTTCGATGCTCGCCGCTTCACCGGCAGGGTCGCAACCACGATTATCGGCGGCCGCATCGTGCATGACGTGCGCCGGGAGCGCGCGGCGTGAGCGCTACGCTCGCCATCATCGCGGCCGCCATCGGCGGGTATCTCCTCGGCTCCATCCCGTTCGGCCTTGTGCTGACGAAACTCGCCGGCCTCGGCGACATTCGCCAGATCGGCTCCGGCAATATCGGCGCGACCAATGTCTTGCGCACCGGTCGCAAGGATCTGGCGCTCGCAACGCTCCTGCTCGATGCGGGCAAGGCGGGCGTCGCCGCGCTGATCGCCGGCGCGCTGCTTGGGCCCATTCCCGGGCTGGTCGCGGGCGCCGCGGCCTTTGTCGGCCATCTTTATCCGGTCTGGCTCGGCTTCAACGGCGGCAAAGGCGTTGCGACCTTCATGGGCACGCTGCTGGTCGCGGCCTGGCCGGTCGGGCTCGCGGCCGCCGCAACATGGCTCATCACCGCGGGCCTGTTCCGCATTTCATCCTTCGCCGCCCTGGTCGCCGCCGCGCTTTCGCCCTTCATTGCGCTCGCCATCGGGCATTTCTTTCCCGGCATGCCCGGCGGCGTTCCCGTCGCCATCTGCGCGGCGTTCATGGCCGCGCTGGTCTATTGGCGCCACCGCGCCAACATTCAACGGCTCATGGCTGGTCAGGAACCTCGGATCGGCGCCGCCAAATCATGACGCCGGAGCCGCTATCGGCGGAGGAGCGTCTGGCCTGGCTGAGGCTCGCGCGCACGCCGAATGTCGGACCGGTCACCTTCCATCGCCTCGTGCGCCGCTATCGCTCAGCGCAAGCCGCGCTCGACGCGCTGCCCGCACTCGCCAGACGCGGCGGCCGCATCGACCCGCTGGCCATCGCCTCCGCCGATCTCGTCAAGCGCGAGGAAGAGGTCAGCGCCAAGGCGGGCGCTCAGCTGCTTACGCTGCGCGATGCGGCTTATCCGCGCTTGCTGGCGCGCCTGGAACA
>JAUIEH010000072.1 GCA_030428405.1 Alphaproteobacteria bacterium | reverse complement strand
GCGCCAGCAGGTCTTCGAAATAGGCCGCCTGATGGGCGCGATGAAACGCGCCGGGCCCAATGTGAATCACGCCCGGCCGCAGAGTGTCGCGCTGATAGCCTGGCCTGCGGACTTGCATCGCGACATCGGCGAGATGTTTGGTGTTCAGGCGCGGTCTCACAGCGTGACGCCCGATTTCCAGATTGCGGTTTCGCGTTCTTCGTTGAGCTCATTCTTGGCGCGTTCGCCGGATGCGATGCGCAAGATGAGGCTCATCAGCATGTCTGCGCTCGCCTGCATCGCGCCTTCGTTCAGAGCCGGACCGGCGTCGAAATCGATCCAATGCGGCTTGCGCGTCGCGAGCTGCGAATTCGAACTGATTTTCAAGGTCGGCGCCGGGCCGCCCAAGGGCGTGCCGCGACCGGTTGTAAACAGAATGATCTGCGCGCCGGAGGCGGCGAGGGCTGTGGTCGAGACGGCGTCATTGCCGGGCGCTTCCAGCAAGGCCACGCCTAGCGCGTTCACGCGCTCGCCATAGCGCAGCACCGAAGTGAGCGCGCCGGAGCCTGCTTTTTGCACGGCGCCGAGAGATTTTTCTTCGAGCGTCGTGATGCCGCCTTCAAGATTTCCGGGCGAGGGGTTTTCCGAAACTGGCTCTCCGTGAGCGGAGAAATACCGCTTGAAGTCATTGACCAGCGCGCCGATCGCATTGAACACGGCTTCGCTGGCGGCGCGTTGCATCAAGATGTGCTCAGCGCCGAATATTTCTGGTATCTCGGTCAGGACCACCGTTCCGCCGGCGCGCGTCACGCGATCGGCGACAAGGCCGACCAGGGGATTGGCGGTGAGGCCGGAAAGCGCGTCCGAGCCGCCGCATTTCACGCCTAAAACGAGCTTGAACAATGGCTGTGGCGTGCGCTCATCGTGCTCGGCAACAGCGATAAGCTCGCGCACGACATCTATGCCGCGCTCGACCTCGTCGTCGACGTCCTGCGTTGCGAAATGACGTATTCGCGGGCCGTCGCCGCCGTCGAGCTCGCCGATGAGCTCTTGAACCTGATTGCTTTCGCAACCCAGACCAAGCACAAGCACGCCGCCGACATTGGGACTTTGCGCAAGGCTCGCCAATATCGTGCGTGTGCGCGCTAAGTCGTCGCCGAGCTGGGAGCAGCCGTAAGGATGCGTGATGGCGTGAACGCCGTCGACGCGGCCTTGCGCAAAGCTGAGCGCGCGCGACGCGATGCGCTCAGCCGTGCGGTTGACGCATCCCACGGTCGCAACAATCCATATTTCATTGCGTATGCCTACGGCGCCGTTTGAGCGTTGATATCCGAGAAAACAACCGGCGTCGTCGCGCGGCTCGATGAGTTTGGTCGGCGCGCAAAACACGTATTCGCCGGATTTCGTCAGAGCGGTTTCGAGATTGTGCGTGTGCACCCAATCGCCGGGCGCGATGTCCTGACGCGCGCGCCCGATTGGCGCGCCGTATTTGCGCACCAGCTCACCTTTGGCGATTGCGCGCCGCGCCGCTTTGTGTCCCCGCGCAATGCCTTGCGCACAGACGGGCAAGCCGTCGCCCAGCGACGCGCCGCGCACAACGTCCTCCAGCAGCACCACGACATCATCGTCAGGATGCACGAGGACGCGGCTGACGCGCGGAGTTTCGGTCACAGTCGCCATTCAGGCAGGATATCCGTCAAAATCGCGCACGATGGTAACCGGTGTCATTCCGCGAGGGAAGCGACTATTCATGTTGTCTTTAAAGGACAAACGAGGATCTGGCCGAAGCGGGGTCATTTTTGGCGTGACCCGGCATGTCTCTTAGGGGACAATCAAGGCTTGATCGATTTGAGGAATTGATTTTCGCATGAATGACAGCGCGCCTCGACGGAGAGGCGAAACCGCGCGCGCGCCGGGAGCAAACCGACGGCCGACCATCAATGACGTTGCGCGTCTCGCCAACGTCTCCAAGAAGACGGTCTCGCGCGTCATCAACAACGCGCCTTCTGTGAAGAGCGAAACGCGCGAAGCCATCATGCGCGTGATGCACGAAATCGGCTATGCGCCAGATCCGCAGGCGCGGGGTCTGGCCCTGCGCCGCGCGTTCCTTGTCGGCCTCATCTACGACAATCCGAACCCGCAATATGTCGTGAATATGCAGCAAGGGTTGCTCGACGGACTGGCGGGGTCTGGCTACGAGCTGGTCGTGCATCCGTGTAATCGCGCCAGCCCGACATTTCTTTCCGATCTCAGCGCTTTTGTCGTGCGCCAGAAGCTATATGGCGTGGTGCTGACGCCGTCGGCGTCCGAAGATGAGCGCGTGCCGCCGATCCTGGACGAGGCGGGTTGCGAATATGTCCGTATCGCGAGCGTTTCGCTTGATGACGCATCGCGCATGATCATCTCCAATGATCAAATCGGCGGCGCAGCAGCCGGGCGCCATCTCATCGCGCTGGGCCATCGCGAGATTGGCTTCGTCTCCGGGCCGCCCAGCTTTCGGTCGTCGCATGAGCGACGGCGCGGACTTGAGACGGCGCTTGAAGAGGCGGGCTTGTCCTTGCCGGCGCGCCTGACCTGTGAAGGCGCCTACACGTTCGAGTCCGGTATTGAGTGCGGCGCCGCGCTGTTGTCGAAGCCGGACAGGCCGAGCGCTATTTTCGCGGCCAATGACGAGATGGCCGCCGGCATTTTGCAGGCTGCGCGCGCGCTCGACATCCGGGTTCCCGACGAATTGTCGATCGTCGGTTATGACGATTTCGAGGTGGCCGCGCGGGTCTGGCCGCGCCTGACGACCGTGCGTTCGCCAACCCGGGATATCGGTCGGATGGCGGCCGAGAAACTGATCACGCCGAAACCCGTCGCCAAGTCGGCGGAGGCCGACGCCGAGGAAGTCGTGCCGGTCCTGATTGAGCGCGCATCGACGGCGGTCTTGGCGCACTAGCGGGCCGTTGCAGCGCTCCGGACGTGTTTGGTTGAAGTCGCAAATGACACCGGTTACCAATAGGCGATCAAAAAGCGCGAAGGGTGGGTGAAACGCGTGGCGGCGCAGCCGATCGAACTGCATGAGGACCGGCTGTTTCCAGCCGAGCCGGGGGTGCGCGGAATAGCGCGCGCGCTCTACCGCGAGGTGGCTGCGCTTCCGATCGTTTCTCCGCACGGTCACACCGATCCGCGCTGGTTTTCGTCCAATGAGGCGTTCGCGAACCCTACCGCGCTGTTCCTGGCGCCGGATCACTATCTTTACCGCATGCTCTACAGCCAGGGCGTCAGCCTCGATCGGCTCGGCGTGCCGTCGCGCGAGGGCGCGCCCGGCGTCGATCCGCGCGAAGCGTGGCGCCTATTCGCCTCGCATTTCTATTTGTTCCGCGGAACGCCTTCGGCGCTGTGGCTCAATCATGTGCTCGTGCAGGTCTTCGGCGTCGATGTTCGCCTGAGCGCTGAGACGGCGGATGAGATATACGACGCAATCGACGCCGCATTGAAGACTGAGGCGTTCAGGCCGCGCGCCTTGTTTGACCGCTTCAATATCGAGTTGCTCGCCACCACCGAAGGACCGACCGACACGCTTGATCACCACCACGCGATCGCGCAGAGCGGGTGGGGCGGGCGCGTGGTGACGGCTTATCGGCCGGACGCCGTCATCGATGCTGATCATGAGGACTTTCAGCGTGCGCTGGAAAGCTTCGCTACGCTGACGGGCGAGGACGTTTATTCCTGGTCCGGATATCTGGCCGCCCATCGAAAGCGGCGCGCCGACTTCATGGCCGCCGGCGCGACGTCGAGCGATCATGGCCACCCGACGGCAGCGACGGCGAATTTGAATTCGGCTGAAGCGGAGGCATTGTTCGCGCGCGTCGTTGCCGGCGCGGGCGACGCCGACGACCACGAATTGTTCCGCGCGCAAATGCTGACGGAGATGGCGCGCATGAGCCTTGAAGACGGTCTGGTCATGCAGATCCATCCAGGCTCGTTCCGCAATCACAATTTTCGGCTATTCGAAAGCCATGGTCGCGACAAGGGTGCGGACATCCCCATGCGGACGGATTATGTCTCGGCGTTAAAGCCGTTGCTCGATCAGTTCGGCAACGAGCCGGATTTGTCCGTCATCGTCTTTACTCTGGATGAGACGAGCTATGCGCGCGAACTCGCGCCGTTGGCGGGCTGTTACCCCGTCTTGAAGCTCGGACCGGCCTGGTGGTTCCACGACAGTCCTGAAGGGATGATGCGCTTTCGCAAGCACACGACGGAAACGGCGGGTTTTTACAACACGGTCGGCTTCAACGACGATACGCGCGCTTTCCTGTCGATCCCTGCGCGCCACGACGTCGCGCGCCGCATCGACTGCGCGTTTCTCGCAGGGCTCGTTTCGGAACATCGCCTCGCAATCGATGAGGCGCACGCCGTCGCCGAGGACCTCGCCTATAACCTCGTCCGCAAAGCCTACCGGCTCGAGAACGCTCAACCATCGCCCGTCGCGGCGACCGCCTAGATCAAAGAACCCGCGCTTCGTTCCACGAAGCGCTGCAGCAACAAGCAGGGGCATCCCATGAAGATTGCGCTCATCATCGAAAACAGTCAGGCCGCGAAAAGTTCGGTCGTGCATGACGCGCTGAAAGCCGTCGTCGAACCGCTCGGCCATGAGGTGTTTCATTACGGCATGTATTCACCTGAGGACTCCGCGTCGCTGACCTATGTGATGAATGGTCTGCTCACCGGTCTCCTGATCAATTCCAAGGCGGCTGATTTCGTCGTGACCGGCTGCGGCACGGGCGTCGGCTCCAATCTCGCCTGCAACGCCATGCCGGGCGTCTTTTGCGGCCTCGTTATCGATCCGACGGACGCTTTCCTCTTTGGCCAGATTAATGACGGCAACGCCATCTCCATGCCTTACGCCAAAGGCTTCGGTTGGGCGGCGGAGCTAAATCTTCAGGACTGCTATCGCAAGCTGTTCGAATATGAGCGCGGTCTCGGCTACCCCAAAGAGCGCGCCGCCGTCATGGCTCAGAACCGCGGTATACTGACGGAGCTGAAAAAGGCTTCCTGCTACGACATGCTGACGGTGTTGAAGTCGGTCGACCAGGATCTCCTCAAGGCGACTGTCGCAGGCGAGCGCTTCGAAGAGCTGTTCTTCGCCAATTGTCAGGACGCCGAGATCGCTGACTACATCAAGAGCGTGCGGGCCTCGTAAGGTTCGCCGCCTGTGTCGCTGGTAAGACGAGCTTCCGGAAGGATTTATGAGCCAGAACCTGTTTAGCCTTGAAGGCAAAGTCGCGCTCGTCACCGGCGCAAATACTGGTCTTGGCCAAGCCATCGCCGTTGCGCTGGCGCAGGCGGGCGCCGACATCGCTGCAGCCGGCCGCTCAAGCGCTGCGGAAACCGGCGCGCAGGTGCGCGCGGCTGGACGGCGTTTTGTTGAAGTCACCGCGGATTTCGCGGACGCCTCCTGCGTCGGCCGCGTGGTGTCGGAAACGCTCGACGCGCTCGGCGGGCTCGACATTCTCGTCAACAATGCCGGCATCATCAGGCGGGAGGACTCGCTCAATTTTACGGAAGAGGACTGGGACGCGGTCATGACCGTGAACCTCAAATCGCTCTTCTTCCTCTCCCAGGCGGCGGCCCGTCACATGGACGCCGCCGGCGGCGGCAAGATCATCAATATCGCCTCGATGCTGTCGTTTCAGGGCGGCATTCGCGTGCCGTCATACACCGCTTCAAAAAGCGGCGTGGCTGGATTGACCAAGCTGATGGCGAATGAATGGGCGCAGAAAAAAATAAACGTCAACGCCATCGCGCCAGGCTATTTCGCCACCAACAACACCGCCGCTCTGCAGGCGGATGAAAAGCGCAATACGGAAATCCTGTCGCGCATTCCTGCCGGACATTGGGGGCGACCGGACGAACTCGGCGGCGCGGCCGTCTTCCTGGCATCAGAGGCCGCCAGCTATGTGCATGGCGCGGTCATTCCCGTCGATGGGGGCTGGCTGGCGCGCTGAGTTGTTGCACGCGAGGCGCGCCTAGCGCATCAGCTCGACCAGGCCCATTGAGAGGCCAGGCACATAGGTGACGAGCAGGAGCGCGGCGAACAGCGCGCCGTAAAACGGCCAGATCGTTTTCACGGTGTCTTCGACGCGGATCTTGCCGATGGCTGAGCCGACGAAGAGCACTGAGCCCACTGGCGGCGTCACCAGTCCAATCCCCAGATTGAGCATCATCACGACGCCGAACTGCACCGGGTCCATGCCGAGCGCGGCCACGATCGGCAGGAAGATCGGCGTGGTGATGACGATCAGCGGCGACATGTCCATGAACGTGCCGAGTACGAGCAGGATGACGTTGATGATGAGCAGGATCAAAATGGGATTATCCGTCACCGTCGTAATCAGTGAGGCGAGCTGAGCCGGCGCCTGCATGATCGCCAGGAGCCAGCCAAAGGCGGAGGCTGCGCCGATGATGAGCAGGACCATGGCTGTCGTCTTCACCGCGTTGACGGCGGCTTCGATGAACTGGGAAACGTTCAGTGAGCGGTAGACAAGCGCAGCAACGACGATGGTGTAGATGACCGCGATGGCGGAGGATTCCGTCGCCGTGAACAGACCGCCCAATACGCCGCCGACAATGATGACGGCAGTCAGCAATCCGGGGATGGACGCCGCCAGCGCGCGCAGAAAGACGCCCCAGCCCGGAAACGCTCCGCGCGGATAGCCGCGCTTAACGGCGACCGCCCAGGCCGCGACCATGAGCGCGAGACCGGTGATCAGGCCTGGCACGATGCCGGCGACAAACAACTCGCCGATGGATACGCCCACGCCGGCGGCCGCGGCATAGATGATCATATTGTGTGAAGGCGGGATCAAAAGGCCGCAAATGGCCGACGTCGAGGTGACGTTGACGGAGTAATCGGCGTCATAGCCGCGCTCTTTCATCAGCGGCATCAACGTGGCGCCCATAGCCGACACGCTCGCGATGGCGGAGCCGGAGACCGCGCCAAACATCATAGAGGCGCCGACATCGACCTGTCCGAGACCGCCGCGCGTGCGCCCGAGCATGGCTTCGGCCACGCGTACAAGGCGCTCTGCGATGCCGGCGCGATGCATCAGCTCGCCCGCGAACACGAAGAACGGGATCGCCATCAGCGAAAAAACGCTCATTCCAGAAGCCATGCGCTGAAACAGGACGATGGCGGGGATGTCGAGATAGAAAAATGTCAGCAGCGTGGAGCCCAAAAGCGCGAAGGCGACGGGTGTTCCGATGGCGAGCAGAACCAGCAGCGAGACGAGGAGAATTGCGATTTCCATCAGTCTTCTCCGCTGGCCGCGTGGCGCTTCGCGCCGGTCGCGATCTCAAAAATCTGTTCGGCCGCGAACAGGGTCATCAGTGCGCCGCTGATCGGAAGCGGCAGATAGGCGAAACCGCGCGGCAGGCCGAGCGTCGGAATGGAGTGTGACCAGGTGCGCGCGATCAGCTCCCCGCCCCAGGCCGCCATGGCGACGCCGACCAGCGCGATGACGAGGAGCGATGCAATTTTCAGGCGGCCGGGCCAGGCGCCGGGCAGGCTGTCGGCGAGCGCGCTGATGCGGATGTGAAAGCCGAGGCGCACCCCGGCGGCCGCAGCGAATGAGACATACCAGATCATCAAGACCAAAGAGGCCTGCTCGGACCAGGACGGGCTGTCATTCAGGACATATCGACCGAAGACTTGCCAGCCGATAATCAGTGTCATGACCACAAGCCCGGCCGCGCCCGCCAGCATGAGTGCGCGGCTTGCCGCGGAAAGCGCGCGTCCGACCGTCTCAACCATCTGCATCACCTAATGCTCTGATGTCCTCGACGAGCTGACGCTGAATGTCGGAGACGACGAAGCGGTCCCAGACCGGCGTCATGATGTCGGAAAAGGCGGCGATGTCGTCGACTTCATTCGCCTCAACGCCAGCCGCGAGAACGCGCTCGCGCGCGCGCTCAACCCGCTCGTCCCACAAGGCGCGCATGATCGGAACGCTGTCGCGCGCGGCTTGCCGGAAAATTTCCTGGTCGGCCTCTGAAAATCGG
The DNA here is from genome assembly GCA_030428405.1 of Alphaproteobacteria bacterium. GTDB lineage: Bacteria > Pseudomonadota > Alphaproteobacteria > Caulobacterales > Maricaulaceae > JAUIEH01. Next base: position 1,539 of record JAUIEH010000072.1, on the reverse strand, counting down.
TTCCAGGAGCGCCGCGACATCACCAGGATTTCCGGCGCCATGACATGGCGCGTCAGGCTGTAATAGCGCGCCGCCTCGAAATGGCGCGTGCTCTCATAGGACGGCCAGTTATTCTCCGCGCCGTCGACCACGCCTTGAACCAGGCCCTGATAAACTTCGCCGAGCGACATCGGGGTTGGGTTGGCGCCGAGCGCTTCGACCATCGCGACATAAAGGTCGGAATTCTGAACACGGATTTTCAGACCGGCGAGGTCGTCCGGCGTCCGAATGGGGCCGTTCGTGTTGTAGAAGGATCGCGCGCCGGAGTCATAAAAACAAAGACCGATCAGGCCATGCGGCTCGAGCGATGTGAGGATCCGGTCGCCCGGCGCGCCGTCGAGCGCGCGACGCATATGTTCGATCGAAGTGAACAGGAAGGGCAGGGAGGGAACGATCGTTTCGGGGGCGAACGCATTCAGCGGCGCGAGATTGACCCGGTTGAGATCGATGCCGCCAAAGATCGTGATCTCGAGCGTGTCGCGCTCGGATCCGAGCTGTCCGCCGGCGTAAATCTGTGTACGAATGCGCCCGCCCGTGCGTTCCTCGACGAGGCGCGCCATCGCCTGAACGCCTTGAACGGTCGGATAATCCTCAACATGAGTGTCGGCGAGATAAAGCGGCCGGTCCGGACGTCCGCAGCCTGCAAGCCCCAACGCTCCGAGGCCAGCGAGCGCCGTGCGCCGATTGATGTCGAACACCCCCGCCATCGCCGCCGCCTTAGCCCGGCTCAACGAGGCTGTTCAGATATTCCTCGACATTGGTGTAGCCGTCGCGGTCACGGTCGCCGCTCGCATCCGAAGGATCGTTTGGATCAAGGCCTCGCGCGCGCTCCCAGTCATCGGGCATGGCGTCGTCATCAGCGTCCGCGGGCGCCTCGCCGCTGGCGAGTTCAGGCCAGCCGCCCACCTCGTCCTGGCTTGAAATGACGCGGCCGGTGCGGTTGCGCACATCGGCGATGATGCGCTCATCAACGGCGTCGCGGGCATGTGATGCGCCGGCATGGTCGAGCACCTGGGCGTAGGCCTCGAGCGCATCGAGCGTTTCAATCTCGCCAACGTCGAAGGCTTCCTCTGTCCAGCTCAGATCGTGGGCGGCGCTGCGCAGCATGGGCCGCTGTTCAACACGCTCGCCGTCCATCGTATTGCCGGCGAAAAAAGCGCGGCCAGTGGTGTTGCGCATGTAAAAGATGATGGGCGCCTGGGTCTCTGGCCCCTGAACATACGCGTTGTTGACGAAATTATACTGAGCGACCGAAGCCGGATCGAGGTCGGTTCCCGCCGCATAATGAAAATCCGTGCCCTCGCGTCCGTAAAGCGGGTCCTGATTGAGGCCGAGCTGCGTTGACGGATCGAACTCTGCGCTTGCAGGAACCCAGTCCCAGAAATCCGTCTCTGCGCCGTGGCCCCAATTATAGAAGACATTGTTTCTGAAATCGAAAAGCGCGCCGACCTCGTCATCAAAAGGCGTGGCGTAGTTGCCGATTCGCGGCATGCGCGAATG
>JAUIEH010000071.1 GCA_030428405.1 Alphaproteobacteria bacterium | reverse complement strand
GGCGTCTCCAAACCGATGAATTTGGGCGCCGTCATCCGCACCGCGCATGCGTTCGGCGCCAGTTTCGCCTTCACGGTCAACGCGCATCACAAGGTGCGCGACGTGCAGAGGTCGGACACGTCGGGCGCATTTGCGCACGTGCCGTATTATGAGTGGGACACGATCGAGGAGATGGCGTTGCCGCAAGGCTGCGCGCTTGTCGGCGTCGAGCTGACTGAAGACTCCATCGAGCTTCCGAGCTTTCGCCACCCCCATGCGGCGGCGTATGTGCTCGGCCGCGAGCGCGGCAGTCTGACGCCGGAAATGCTTTCGCTGTGCGCCTTCGTCGTGCGCATTCCGACACGCTTTTGCATCAATGTCGGGCTGGCGGCCGCGCTGACCATGTATGACCGCGCGGTCTCGTTGGGCGGCTATCCCGAGCGTCCGCTCATGCCCGGCGGACCGGAACTTGGCGCGGTCGAGAGTTGGCCGCGCACACACGCCTCGGACGGCTGATCAGCTCCGATCGAACAGGCTTTGAAGCGCGCCAAGAAGGCCCGTGAACTTCAAGCCGCCATTGGTCACTGCAAGTGCAAAGCAGGTCTCGCCCGGCTCCGCGATTGGGCGGTGGGTGACGTCGGGACCGGCGATGCAGACCTCGCCCGGCCGATAGAGCGCATCACCGGTTCGGAACGCGCCGTTGAGCACGAGGGTAAGCTCGACGCCGGCATGGGTGTGTGTCGGCGCGCCTGCGCCCGGCGAGATGCGCAAGAGCTCCGCCTTGGCGTCGCCGTCGCGGAGAAGCTCCATCACGCGAATGCCCGGCGACGCGAATTTCCATTCCGGCCGCGCAGCAGCGCGCATGGCCTCGCGCACGGCGACGGGCAGGCCAGCCAATTCCTCGGGTTCAATGGCGTCGCTCGGCGTCGTGGCGGCGTCCGCGTCCAATGCGTCGATGGCGTCGAGCGCGCGCTGCAAGGCGTCCTCGCTCATGGCGGCGGGGCATTCAATCGCGAGCATGGCGCCGGCGAGCGCTTCGGCGTGCGCGGCGTGCGCCGCGGCGGCCGGGTTGATCTCGGCGTGCGCATCGAACAGAAGGCGCATCGGCGCGGGCAGGCGGCCCGAGGCGTAGTACTGGCGCAGCTCGTCGCCTTCGCTTGAATATTCAGCGCTCACATGCGCCTCCGCTCACGTCCGGCGTATTATGGCGTGCGTCGCCATCAAATGTCGTCGCTCAGTTTGGCGCGCAATTTTTCCAATGCCAGGCGGATGCGCGATTTGACGGTGCCGAGCGGCAGATCGCGCCGCTCCGCAATTTCGACATGGGTGAGCCCTTCGAAAAAGGCCAGCCGTAACAGATCGAGCTGTTCTTCGGGCAGTTGCTCAACTGCTTGGCGCAGAATGTCCTCGCGCTGCACGGCGTTGAGCGCGTCGTCCGGCGGCGTTTCCGGTTCGGGCAACAGGTTCGGGTCGTATGGGTCGAAATCGGATGCGGCGGCCGCACGGCGAAAGGCGTCGATGCGCTTGTTGCGGGCGATGCGGAAGACCCAGGTCGCCGGCGCCGCCTTGTCGCGGTCAAACGTCGCGGCCTTGCGCCACAGCTGGATCATGACCTCCTGAGCGAGCTCCTCGGCCTGTCCGTTGTCGGCGCCGAGACGCAAGAGATACGATTTCACGCGCGGCGCGAAATAATCGAACAGCGCGGCGAAGGCGGACTTGTCCTTGTGCGCGCCGACGGCTTCGATGAGAGCGGCGAGCCGCGCTGCATCGGGTGACGTCTCTTGTTCGCTCGCTTCGGTCAGCGCAAGTCGCTCCATGCCTGTGACGGCGCTCGCCGCCTGCAGGTGCGGCAAGGGCAGACTCTTACGCAATGCGCACGCCGTCGTTTTCGCCCAAATGACGCCCAATTGTGATGGCGGCGTGCGCGGACCGGTTTATGACTTCGCTCCGGCGCGGTAAATGCTTCAGAGCGGAGCGGACACGGAATTCGGGAGCGGCAGCTAAATGAACCAGTTCAAGGGTGTGGTATTGGCGATGACTGCGGCGGCGGTCCTGGCGGCGCCGGCGGCGGCGGAGCCGCGACGAGTGGCGAGCCATGGCGATTGGGCCGTGTACGTCAATGAAGACACGCCTGACGGACGCGTTTGCTATGCGCTATCAGACGCCACGGAGACCGCGCCGCAAAGCCTCAATCACGGCCGCGTCGTCCTCATGGTGGGGTCATGGGCGAACGGAGCGCGCACCGAACAGGTGATGTTCCAGACCGGCTACGCCATGCGCCCGGCGGGGCCCGTGCGCGCGCGCGTCGGCTCTGACACGTTCCGGCTGTTCGTCGACGGCGAGGACGCCTTCGTGTTCGACGACGAGGAAGCCTCGCTCGTTCGCGCCATGCGGCGCGGCGCCACGATGCGCGTGGAAGCGATGTCGTCGCGCGGCAATGCGACGGCTTATGAGTTCTCGCTCTCCGGCGTGACGGCCGCGCTGCGCACTGTTGCGAGTTCGTGCTGATCAGACCTCGCTTGCGCCGTCATCCTTGACCGAGTGATCGACCAGGCTCTGCGCCCAGGCCTGCTGGGCTGCGCGTTCGCCGGCGGGCTTGAACTCTTTCAGACGCAGCTTGATCTGATGGTCTTTGACGCCCTGTTTGCCGTCCGGCCGCGCGCCCCGATAATAGGTTTTCTGCCACTTCTCATCGACCGCCCATTCCTGCTTCTCGCCGAGCGCGCCGAGAAAGTTTGAGCGGCTGTCGCGCCAGGCGGCGTATTGGGCGTTTCGGTCCGTGTCTTCGTCCATGACGCGAAACTCGGGCTCGATGCGCTCCATCGTCTGTCGACGGACGGGAAAGATATGCGCGATCGGCTCGTTCACCTCGAAGCGCACATCGACGCCGGGGCGCGTGAACAGCCAGTTCATCGTGAATGTGTAAGGCGACCAGTCCGTCTCGATGACGCCGGTGAGCGCCGCGATGGCGTCTTTCGGCCGGTTGACCGGTCCTTGCACCCAGAGGTTCCAGCCCGGCGGCGTCTTGAACATGAAGGGCAGCTCGAAGGTCAAAACGCCAGAGCCGAAATGCGACATGGCGCGCGCCGGCGGCGTGATCGCGGGCGGTCCCAGATCGAACTCGATGCTGATGTCTTCCTTCGCCGTCTTGCCGCCCCAGCGCGCAGTGAAGGCGAGCGGGTTCAACACCTCCCAGCCATGCGAATTGGCGATGGCCAGAGGCAGGCAGCGATAGGCGAAGCTCTGCGGCGTGTCGTCCATCCATTGGCGCTTGGACGGCGCCGCGCGCAGTGCGGGCGCGGCTTCTGTGAGCGGGTAGCAGATGAGCTTCATGGTCAGCGGGCTCCGCAACTGGCTGTCGTGAAGCGATCAAGACCAGAACGGCGCGCGCGCATCAACCGCGCTTGCGTCGCATGCGACCGGGATTGGCGGCGAGGCCGGGCATTGCTTCAGCCGCAATCTGGCGCGCAAACGCCTCGTTCAGGGGACGGTGGCCCATCAGCAAACGAAAAAAGACCGGGCCGTAAACAAGGTCGAGCGCGGCTTCGACATCGACGTCCTTGCGCAGCGCGCCTGCGGCGAGAGCGCGCTCGAGGAGTGCGCGGCCTTCCTCGCGGCTGCGCAGCATGATCTGATTGCGGAACGCCTTGGCGATTTCGGTGGCGCCGTCGCTGGCTGCGACGAGCTGGGCGGCGGACTTGCCCGCCCGCGAAGAAAATGTCGCAACGACTTTGACGAGATGTTCCTCAATGGCGGTGATAGGATCGCTCGCCTCCGCATCGTCGGCGCCGTCTTCGTCATGCGCGAATGCGCCCTCGGCCAGCGCCGCCATGGCCACGGCCTGCGCGTTCGGCCAGGAGCGGTAGATCGTCGGCTTGCCGACTTTCGCGCGCGCCGCCAGCGCCTCCATGGTCACAGCCGCAGGACCGCCTCGCTCCATCAGCGCCCGCGCCGCCGCCAAAATTCGTATACGCGCAGCCTGGCTTCTCGGGCGGCCGCGCTTGGGTGTCTTCGCTTCGCTCATAAAATCGCTTGCCGAGGCTCAACTAAATACGTTACGTAACGTTTCGTAATTAATGATGGAGCGCCGCGATGGGTGCAGTCAATCCGATTCCAGCCGGTCAGCCACGCCTGACCGCGCATTTGGTCGTGCACGACGCCGCTGATGCGATCGCGCTCTACAAGGCGGCGTTTGGAGCAACAGAGCGCTTTCGCCTGACGGAGAATGATGGCGCAAAGATCGGTCATGCCGAGCTCGATATCGGCGACACGGTGGTGATGTTGTCGGACGAGTATCCGGATTTCGGCGCGCAGGCGCCCGGGACGATCGGCGGCTCGCCGGTCAAGCTGCATCTTTATGTCGAGGACGTGGACGCGGCTGTCGCGCGCGCGGTTGAGGCCGGCGCGACATTGGTGCGTGAACCGAAACTCGAGTTTTTCGGCGATCGCGTCGCGATGGTCGCAGACCCGTTCGGCTATTCGTGGTTCCTGGCCGCGCGCATCGAAGAGGTGAGTGCGGAGGAAATGCAGCGGCGCTGGACTGATATGCAATCGGGCGGGCAATAAGTCGGGTGAAGCCGGACGCTAAGCGGCTGGAACATCACCCAGCCGCTTGGCCAGCAGGATGTCGTGGCGGCCGGGTCCGGTTGCGTCCGGAAACAGGCCCGCGACGGTGAAGCCTCGCTTGCGGTAGAAACCGATCGGGTGGCGCGCGGGCGCATCCTCTAGCGCTTCGATCCGGGCGGCTGCGGCGAGAATGTCCGGAAACGGATCGGTCCCGAATATCGATGTCCCGCCGAAATCATCATCCGAGCCGAGCCAGAGCGTCAGCGCGCCGTCATTGCGCGCCCGGCGTTCAAGCGCTGACAAGAGGAGCGAGCCCGCGCCCTGGCCCTGACGCGCAGGCGCCACCACCAGCGGGTGAAGCTCCCAGAGCTGTTTGGTGTGCTTGATCGCGCCGATCCAGCCGACGACGTCGGCGCCGTCGAGCGCTGCGAACGCCAGCCGCTCGACCTCGGTGAAGAAGCTCGCAATCTCCTCGATCGCATCTTCCTCGGTTTTCCAGGCGGAAGGATGGTGCGCGAGCGCTGCGACGAGGATTTCGGCGCAGGCCTTGAGCTGGCCATCATCGGCGGCCTGAATGTCGATCAGGCGCAGGTTCTCAGCTTGGCTCAAGAATGATCTCCTCGGCGGGCGCGCGCATATTGTAGTGCGACGACATGGTGTGACCGTAAGCGCCCGCATTGGCGATCAACATGACGTCGCCTTCCTCGGCGCGGGGCAGGAGCCGGTCGACGCCGAGCGCGTCCGCGCTTTCGCAAATCGGTCCGACGACGGAGGCGAGCCCTTCGGCTTCCGCATCGATGCGGCTGAGATTCACGATCTCATGGACGGCGTTGTAGAGCGCGGGCCGGATGAGCGAGTTCATGCCGGTCGCAATGCCGATGAAACGCGCGCCATGCGCGGTCTTCACCTGCGTGACGCGGGATAAGAGCACGCCGGCCTCAGCCGCGACATAGCGGCCGGGCTCGAGCCAGAGCTTAATGCCGGGCGTATCCAGCTTGAGCGCTTCGAGCGAGGCGTTGAACGCTTCGAAATCAAGCCGGGGCGCCTCGGCTGTGGCCGGCACGCCCAGACCGCCGCCGAGATTGAACATGTCCGCATCGGGAAATTTGTCGCGCAGTCCGCCCAGCACCATGCCGATTTCGCGCCAGTGCGAGGGATCGTCCACGCCCGAGCCCGCATGCGCGTGCAGCCCCGTCACATGCGCGCCGGCCTTATCGGCAAGCGCGGCGAATTGGTCGGCGTCGCTTATGGGCACGCCGAACTTGGCGCGCGGACCGGCGGTGTGGACATGGCGGTGATGGCCGCGCGGCCGGTCCGGGTTGAAGCGCGCGATCACCTCGACGCCGCGCCACATCTCCGGCCAGGCCTCGAGCGGATAAAGCCCGTCCAGCGTGATCTGCGCGCCGATGTCGAGGGCTTCCTGATATTCCGCGCGCGCGGCGAAATTGGGCGTGAACAGAAGATTGCCCGCGCCGCCATTCGGCAGCGCTGCGCGCGCATGGCGCAGCTCCTCGACCGATACGCATTCCAGCCCCAGACCCGCATCGACCACCGCGCGCAGCAATTCAGGATGCGCATTCGCCTTGATCGCATACCAGACGCGGTCGACGGCCGAGAGCGCCTTGAGCTCCGCACAGCGCGCAGCGACCGTCTCCAGGTCATAGACATAGGCCGAGGCGCGCGCCTCCATCAGCGCCAAAAGAGTCTCGCGCTTTACGCTCCACCACGCATTGCTCATCAAAACGCCGCCTCATCGTCTCGCGCCGCTCCCCCAGATGGGAATCAGTGCGCGCGCATGCTATCTCGCATCGTTATGAACCGCGCGCTCGATATCGAAAAAGCCAATCCCAACGCACCGGCGATGCCTGCCGGCGGCGAACGCGAAAGCGCGCCACCCTCGCTCATCGGCCTGACGCGCGCCGAGCTGCGCGCCGCCATGCTGGAAATCGGCGTGCCCGAGCGTCAGGCCAAGATGCGCGCCGACCAGCTCTGGCGCTGGGTCTATCATTTCGGCGTCATGGATTTTTCCGCGATGACCAATGTCGCCAAGGCGATGCGCGCCAGCCTTGAAGAGCGCTTCACCCTGGCGCGTCCGGAAATCTCGACGCGGCTCATCTCCACCGACGGCACGCGCAAATATCTCATCCGCCTCGCCGATGGGGCGGAGGTGGAGGCGGTGTTCATTCCCGGCGTCGGCCGGGCGGGCGCGCTTTGCGTTTCAAGCCAGGTCGGCTGCACGCTCAACTGCACGTTCTGCCACACCGGCACGCAGCGCCTGGTGCGCAATCTGACCGCGGCCGAGATCGTCGCTCAAGTGATGATCGCGCGCGATGACCTTGAGGAATGGCCAACCTCGAATGAGGACCGTCAGCTCACGAACATCGTCTTCATGGGCATGGGCGAGCCGCTTTATAATCTCGACAATGTCGCCAAGGCGATGGACGTCATTTCGGACGGCGAGGGCATTTCCATCTCGCGCAGGCGGATCACGGTCTCGACCTCCGGCGTGGTCTCCGAGATGGCGCGGCTGGGCTATGACACCTCCGCCATGCTCGCGATTTCTCTGCATGCGACCAATGACGCGCTGCGCGACGTGCTCGTGCCGATCAACCGCAAATGGCCGCTGGAAGAGCTGATGCAGGCGTGCCGGGATTATCCGGGCCTGTCGAATGCGCGCCGGATCACGTTTGAATATGTGATGCTGAAAGGCGTGAACGACTCCATCGCCGAAGCCAAGGCGCTGGTCAAAATGCTCTCGGGCATTCCCGCCAAGATCAATCTCATCCCGTTTAATCCGTGGCCGGATGCGCCCTATGAATGCTCCGACTGGGAAACCATCGAACGCTTCGCCGAAGTCGTGAACCGCGCCGGCTACGCCTCACCCATTCGCACCCCGCGCGGCCGCGACATCTTCGCCGCCTGCGGCCAGCTGAAAAGCGAAAGCGTGAAGGTCCGGGCGAGTGAGCGGCGGGCGGGGGCGTAAAGCGAGTTTACAACCAAAAATTTTATAGCAAGGATATATAGCTTTATACTTGTACGTGCAGGAGCTCCGCAATGAGTGGCTTGATCCGAACTCGCCAAATTTTCTCAGAAACGAGGATATCTGAGTTAAGGAATCGAGTTGGAAAACAGATAAAAAGTAGCGATTTAAACGGACTTTCGATTTACGTAACTGGTTCTTACGCAAGGTTGGAGGGCTCAAAATTTTCTGATGTGGACCTATTTTTCTTGTATAATCCAAGTAATGGAAATAAAGAAATTTCAAAATTGCAATCAATACGTGTTTTCTCAGAATTGCTCAATATTACAGATGCAATGGATTTTCCAAACCCGTCCAACGACGGCCAATTTTTGGAAATTTTCAACCGCCACGATATGCTGAACAAGCTCGGCGGTCGAGAGGATGATTTTCGCAATCATTTCACTGGAAGAATGCTGCTGCTTTTAGAGAGCAAGTATGTATCTAACCAGTCTATGTATAGTTCTTGTGTCGAAAGCGTCATCGAATCCTACTTTCGCGATTTTCCTGACCACCCTGAAGACTTTCGACCGACGTTCCTAGTTAACGATATAATGCGGTTTTGGAAGACATTGTGCTTGAATTATGAGCATAAAAGAAACCAGCCTGACCAATACAGAAAGGAAAAAATTAAGCAAAAGATTCGCAACTTTAAGCTAAAATATAGTAGAATGCTGACGTGCTTTGCGTCCATCGCATATTTGTGCTCAACGCGCGACCCAGTTACGCCAGAGCAGGTGTCAAAGATGGTGGCGATGGTTCCGCGGGACCGGCTGAGTGATGCCGCGGATCGCGTGCCAACCTGCGCGCCGATCGTTGATAAAATACTTGATGAGTACGCTTGGTTTTTGGAGAAGACCGGGCAACCGGAAGCTGATTTAACTTCGTATTTCAACAAGAAGCCGAACAGAGAAACAGCATTCCGTCGCGCCGAAAGTTTTGGAGATTTGGTGTATTCGTTGTTGGTGGAGTTAAATAACTCTAGTGATCGTATGAGGTATTTGGTGATTTAATGGCGTTGCTAGGTGCAGATGTCACAAATGAGCCACTAGCATCGGGCATCGCTGCTATTCGGTTCTTAGCCCAACCGGATGGACTGCGGCGAACGCACCTTACGCTTCGGGGGCCGTACACTGAAAATTCGTATAACTATCGGAAGTGGGTGGGCGTGGAGCTGGGAGCGGCTCGTATCGTACGGCCTGCCCACTTCGGTCTAGATGCGCAGCAGACGGTCTTTTTTCGTTGCGAAGTAGACCTTTATGACCGACTTGCATGGAAACGTGATTACGCGGATTCAACTCCCCACATTACCGTTTACGATGGCGCCGAATCATGGACGGCACGCGCTATATACGGGGCTTTGATAGAATTTGATTGGAGGGTAGAGATTAACTTAAGCAAAATTATTTTATTGGGAAAGAAAATAGACATAATTAAAGAAATACCAGTTGAATTTGGAAATCTTATGAAAATATACAGTAGCTGCTTTGATGAAGAATTAAGTATAGCTCGTATTGTGAGCATGGGAAAATTGGAGAGATATGACAAATTGATCGAATTAATCAGATACTTATCTTGTAGTGTAGCTAATCGATAGCGTGAGCTATTTTAGATTGCAGTCTAATCGTTTGGTATAAAGGGAAAGGCTATGTGCATGCCGTCGTTCAAGGCGACATGACACGCGCTAAACCGTTCTTCGTTTACGTTCTCGCCAATCGCCCGCGCGGCGCGATTTATGCCGGCGTCACCAACGCGCTCGTGCGGCGCGTCAGCGAGCATCGCGAAAAGCTGAGACCGGGGCACACACGAACTTACGACATCACGCAGCTCGTCTGGTTCGAACCGCACGATTCGATTGAGGCGGCCATCGCGCGCGAGAAGCAGATCAAAAATTGGCGTCGTGCGTGGAAGGACGAATTGATCGAAGCGATGAACCCAACCTGGCGCGATCTGTGGTTCGATCTGGTTGACCCGCAGTAGATCCCGGGCCTCCGCTTCGCTTCGCCCGGGATGACGCTGGGAGAGAGCGGCGCGTTTAGTCGCCCAGGACCC
>JAUIEH010000070.1 GCA_030428405.1 Alphaproteobacteria bacterium | reverse complement strand
ATGATTTCAGAGGCGTCCGCATAGGCCATCTCATAGCCCATCGCACTGGAGAGCCGGCACACGGCCTCCCATTCCGACAGCCCCGCGATCGGCGCCATCACCGGCCGGACGCGATTGATGCGCCGCTCCGCATTCGTGAACGTGCCGTCTTTCTCCAGAAACGACGCCCCCGGAAGGAAGACATGCGCATATTGCGCGGTCTCGTTTAAGAACAGGTCCTGAACCACCACGCAGTCCATCGCGCTCAGCGCGGCCGCGACATGTTTCGTGTTCGGGTCCGATTGGGCGAAATCCTCGCCCTGAATGAACATGCCCCGAAACGAGCCCTCAAGGGCTGCGTCAAACATGTTCGGAATGCGCAAGCCCGGCTCTTTCTCGAGCGATGCGCCCCATGCCTGCTCAAAGGCGCCGCGCGGGCCAGGTTCGGAGATGTGGCGATAACCGGCAAGCTCGTGCGGGAACGAGCCCATGTCACAAGCGCCCTGCACGTTATTCTGCCCACGAAGCGGATTAACGCCAACGCCGTCGCGCCCGATATTTCCGGTCGCCATTGCGAGATTGGCGAGCCCCATCACCATGGTGGAGCCCTGGGAGTGTTCGGTCACGCCGAGGCCGTAATAGATCGCCGCAGCGCCCGCGCCCGCGTAAAGCCGCGCGGCAGCCCGCATCTCATCGGCCGGCACGCCAGTGATGTCGGCGACCGCTTCGGGCGCGTTTTCAGGCCGCGCTATGAAGGACGACCATTGTGCGAAGCTCTTTTCCTCACAGCGCGCCTTGATGAAGCCGGCGTCAGCGAGACCCTCGGAAATCACAACATGCGCCAGCGCGTTGATGACTGCGACATTCGTGCCCGGACGAAGTGCGAGATGATGGCTGGCTTCGATGTGAGGACTGCGGACAATCCCCGTGCGGCGCGGATCGATCACGATCAGCTTCGCGCCCTCGCGCAGCTGCTTTTTCATGCGCGAAGCGAAAACGGGATGCGCGTCCGTCGGGTTCGCGCCGATCACCAGAATGACGTCGGCATGTGCGACGGAGCGGAAATCCTGCGTCCCCGCCGATGTCCCAAACGTGGTCTTCAGCCCGTAGCCCGTCGGCGAGTGACACACCCGCGCACACGTATCGACATTGTTGTTGCCGAACGCCGCGCGCACCATTTTCTGAACGACCCAGACCTCCTCATTCGTGCAGCGCGAGGAGGTCACGCCGCCGATGGAACGTGGCCCGTGCGCCGCCTGGATTGCTTTAAAACGCGCCGCGGCGAAACTGATCGCCTCATCCCAGGAGACCTCACGCCATGGCTCATCAATGCGCTCACGGACTAGCGGGCTCGTCACGCGGTCGCGATGCATCGCATAGCCCCAGGCGAACCGCCCCTTCACGCAGGAATGGCCCTCATTGGCGCCGCCGGATTTCTGCGGCGTCATGCGAATGACTTCGTCGTTCCTGAGCTCCGCACGAAACGAACAGCCCACGCCGCAATAGGCGCATGTCGTTTCCACGACACGGTCCGGAACGCCGGCCTCGTATACGGATTTTTCCTGCAGCGCGGTTGTCGGGCAGGCCTGCACACAAGCCCCGCAGGACACGCATTCAGAAGCGAAAAAATCGTCATCCTGACTGGCGGCGACTTTGGAGCCATAACCCCGCCCCTCGATGGTCAGCGCGAATGTACCCTGAATGTCCGCACACGCGCGTACGCAGCGCGAGCAGACTATGCATTTCTCAGCATCGAAATTGAAATAGGGATTGGTTTCATCGCGTCCGAGTGGGCGCGCATTCCAATTCTTTGGATAACGCGCGCCGGTGGCGCCTGCGTCTGCTGCGAGCGCATGGAGATCGCATTCCGCAGCATCCAGCGCATGCGCGCAATCATCGCCGTGATCGGAAAGGTAAAGCTCGAGCACGCCGCGGCGCAGCCGTTCAATCTTCGGCGAGCTGGTCGAAACTTTCATGCCGTCGGCGACCAGCGTCGTGCAGGACGCCGGCGCGCCCTTCCGCCCCTCGATTTCGACGAGACAGACGCGGCAGGAGCCGAACGCCTTCAACCGGTCGGTGGCGCACAGTTTTGGAATTGAAACGCCGGCGAGCGCGGCTGCGCGCATCACGGAGACGCCGGCGGGCGCCTCGACCGCCATGCCGTCAATCTCCAGATGCACGGTTTCGTCTGCGCCGCTGTCGGGCGTGCCAAGATCGGGCTCTTTGAGATGCGTCATGAGCGCTCAAGTTCCCTGGCTGCGAGGCGACAGTCTAGCGCGAAACACAAACGATTTCGACGGCGTCCGCGAAGGCGTTGCACCATCTCCCCAGGACCCGGGATTCGCCTTTGCGGCTTGGGCGTAGCTGGCGCCGTCAAAGCCGGCTAACTCTGGAAATCCCCGGGCCAGTATTTCAGCGCCGAGCGCACCGGCATCGGCGTGAGCCCGCCCATGGCGCAAAGCGAGCCCTCCTCCATGACCTCGCACAACTCGTCGAGGCGCACGATGTTCTCGGCGACGTCATCTCCGGCGATTATCTGGTCAAGGATGGTCTCGCCGCGCACCGCGCCAATCCGGCACGGCGTGCATTTGCCGCAACTTTCTTCGGCGCAGAAATGCATCGCGAACCGGGCCTGGCGCGCCATCTGAACCCTCTCGTCGAACACGACCACGCCGCCATGTCCGATCATCGCGCCGGCTTCCAGAAAGGCTTCATAGTCCATCGGAAGATCGAAACGCTCTGGCGGCAGATAAGCGCCGAGCGGCCCGCCGACCTGCACGGCGCGCACCGGGGCGCCGCTTTGCGTTCCGCCGCCGAACTCATGCACCAGCTCGCCAAGCGTGACGCCGAAAGCCAGCTCGACCAGCCCGCCTTGTCTGACATTTCCCGCAAGCTGAAATGGCTGCGTGCCGCGCGACCGTCCCATGCCGAATTCGCGATAGGCCTCCCCGCCATTGGCCAGGATGAACGGCGCAGCGGCGAAGCTCAGCACATTGTTGACGACGGTCGGCTTGCCGAACAGACCGGAGATTGCGGGAATGGGCGGCTTGGCGCGCACCTCGCCGCGCTTGCCCTCGAGGCTGTCGAGCATGGCGCTTTCTTCACCGCAAACATAAGAGCCCGCGCCTATCCGTATACGTAGCTCGAATGAACGCCCGGAACCGTCAATATTCTCGCCCAGCAGCCCGGCTTGCTCGCACAGTGCAATTGCGCGTTCGAGCTTGGATTTCGCGTGCGGGTATTCCGATCTCAGATAGATGAAGCCCTTGCTCGCCCCGACTGCAAGCGCAGCAATGGTCATGCCTTCGATGAGACAGAACGGGTCGCCCTCCATCAACATCCGGTCGGCGAACGTGCCGCTGTCGCCCTCATCAGCATTGCAGCAGATATATTTCTGCGCGTCTGTCTGTTCCGCGCAGGTCTTCCATTTGATCCCGGTCGGAAATCCCGCCCCGCCCCGGCCGCGCAGACCGGAGACGGTCACCGCCTCGATGATCGCCTCGGCGTCCATGGACAGCGCCTTGCGCAGACCTACCAGTCCGCCATTTGCTTCATAGTCGCTGAGGCTGAGCGGATCGGTGAGACCGCATCGCGCAAAGGTCAGCCGCGTCTGGCGGGCAAAGTAAGGGTGCTCCGTCACCGGACCAATATGCAACGGGCTGGCGCTGCCGCCATCCAGAAATCCGTCATCGAACAAGGCGCCGACAAGCTCAGGCGCGACGGGGCCATAGCCGATACGAACGCCGTCGACTTCAATCTCGACGAGCGGTTCCAGCCACAACATGCCGCGCGAACCCGTTCGTATGATGGTGACATCCGCGCCGCGGCGTTCTGCTTCCAAAGCGAACTCGCTGGCGACGGCGTCCGCTCCCACCGACAATGCGGCGGCGTCATCGGGAATGAAGACGCGGCGGGTCATGACGTGTGCGCCCTTGAGCGCGGCGCCTCGTCGGATGCGGTCGGGCTCACGGCTTTCCCCGCTGCGCAGCCTTCACGAGAGTTTCCACACGGTCCGCGCTCACGCGCCCGAACAACTCACCATCAATGAGCGCGGCGGGGCCCAGCGCGCAATTGCCGAGGCAGTAGACATTTTCCAGCGACACCGCGCCGTCCGCAGAGGTATCGCCCCATCGCACGTCGCAACGCGTTTCGACCTCGGCGACGATGGTTTCGCAGTCGCGCGCCTGACATGCCTCGGCGCGGCAGAGCTTGACCACCAGCGCGCCGGGCGGGCTGATGCGGAAGTCGTGATAAAACGTCACCACGCCGTGGACGTCCGCGCGCGACAGATTGAGAGCGTCAGCGATTTCCGACACGGCCTCGCGCGGAATATGGCCGAGCGCGCCCTGCACGTCGTGCAGCACTTCGATCAGCGCGTCGGGCGCATTGTCATGTCGCGCGCAGGCTGCGCGGGCGATTTCGGCGAGGTGATCCGACAAAGCGCTTCCCTGTCGACCATTGGCGCGCCGCAGGGTGCGCGCAGAAGGCGCAGATGATCAAGAGGTGAAACGCGCGTTCGCCGCGCGGCAAGCATTCAAACCTCGATATGATCGCGGCGGGCAGCTTCGACCGCCGCGATTGAAGCTCATCCGACGTTCAGGCCATGACGGGCAGTTCGAAGTAGAATTTCGAACCGACATTGGCGCGCGTGTAAAAGCCCATCCGGCCGTCATGCAGTTCTATGATCGATCGGCTGATGTTGAGGCCAAGACCGCTGCCGCCTTTGGCGCGCGTATCACTCGAGTCGGACTGGGCGAAGCGCGTGAAGATGCGGTCACGGAATTTCTCTGGAATGCCCCCGCCCAGATCGATGACGGAGAAGCGGACATAGTCCCCAACCAGATTTGCACGAATGCGGACTTTCCCGCCCGGCTCGGTATATTTCAGCGCATTCGAGATGAGGTTTGCGAGCACCTGCAGCAAGCGCCCCATATCGCCGTGAACACGCACATCCGGCGTCGGGCTGGCGATTTCGATGCGCTTTCCATCCGGCGAGCCATATCCCTCGTTCGCGCCAACGGCTTCGGTAAGGATATCCGCGACCGCGAGCGGTTCGCGCGAAACGTCGAGCGCGCCCGAATCGATCTTGTCGAGGTCGAGAATGTCGTTGATCAGCGACAGCAAGCGCGCGCCGTTCTTGGAGCAATTCTCAACCAGGCTCCTGGCCTGGTCGGACATGGCGTCTGGCTCTGAGGCGCGCAGGAGCGACAATGCGCCGATAATCGACGTCAGGGGCGTGCGCAGCTCGTGCGAGACGGTCGAGATGAATTCGGATTTGATTTGCTGGATGTTGCGCTCTTCGGTGATTTCACGACTGACCCCGACGAGGCCTGTGATCTCATCATCGGGATCGCGCCGGGCAGACAAGCTGACCGAATAGGAACGTTTCTCGCCGTCAGCATTACGCAGTTCACGAATATTGCGCAGGCCGCGCCGCCCCGTCTTGAGAACGAGGCGTTCATCCTCCGCCCATTTTTGCGCAAGTTCAGGCGCGACAAGCTCCTCTAGGGTCTTGCCCAACGCCAAGCGCGGATCATCGAGTTTCATGAGCCGCGCCTCGGCTTCATTGATGCGCTCATAGCGGCCCTCGGCGTCCTTGACGAAAACGCCGTCCGAAATCGATCGCATCAAATCATCAAACAGAGCGCGTTCGCGTTCGAGCTGCTGGTTGAGCTCGAAACTATCGATGGCGTCCTTGACGGTTTTGAGCAGAGCAGGCGCGTCCCAGGGCTTGGTCAGATAGCCATAGATCTTGCCCTCATTGACGGCGCGGATCACTGCTTCCAGGTCCGCATAGCCCGTGACAAGCACGCGCATGGCCTCGGTATGCGCGCGCGCCTTGGCGAGGAATTCATCGCCCTGCATTCCAGGCATGCGCTGATCGCTCAAGATCACCGAGAACTCGTCTTCTTCGCGCAGCCGTTTCAGCGCGGCGAGCGGCGAGGTCTCGGAGACGACGTCGTAATCGTCCTCGAGAAGATCGGTCAACGCGGCGACGACCTGTGGCTCGTCGTCGACGATGAATATGCGCCGCCCTTCAAGCGGCGGACAAGCAAGCATGATTCTGCTCCGATAGATTCGTAGGAATACTGACTATAAGCTCCGCTCCACCCTCGTCGCGATTACGCGCGACAAGCTCGCCCTGATGGCTCTGTACAATCTGATAGCTGATCGCCAGGCCGAGCCCCGTGCCCTCGCCGACATCTTTTGTCGTGAAGAACGGCTCAAACAATCTGTCCACGGCCTCAGGGGCGATGCCCGGGCCTGAATCGGCGACAGCGATGCAGTACCGATCTGGCGTGCGACTGGTCGAGATGCGGATTTCACCCTCATCGCCCATCGCATCGAGCGCGTTCGTCAGGAAGTTCAGGATCACCTGATTCAGCGTGCCCGGGGCGCAGAACAGTTCGTTGTCGTCGGCGAACTCTGTGGTGATGGTCACTTTCCCGCTGAGCCGGTGCTGCAGGAGCGGGATCGTCGCCTCGATGCAGTCCTTGACATTGGCGTTCTTAAACTCGCCCTCATCGAGGCGCGAGAATGTGCGCAGCTTGGTGATGAGATCAGCGACGCGCTGCAGTCCGTCGAGTGCGTCGCGCGCACGCGTGCGGGCCTTGTCGAGCTTTTTCGTCGCCATCTCTGAGTGGACGGACGTTTCGCAACTGGCCACGAAATCGATGGAAGCCGCCACGGTCTGCAGATGCGCCGTCGAGTACGCGAGCGGGTTATTGACCTCATGTGCAACGCCGGCGACGAGTTCGCCCAGCGAAGCCATTTTGGCGGATTGAACGAGCTGAACCTGAGTTCGCTTGAGCTCCGCGTTCGCGCGCGAGAGCTCTTCCGCCAACGCGGCGCGCTCCATGGCGGCTTCGCGTTCCGCGCGCGCCTGTATGACTTCGAGTTCCTTGTTCTTGAACTCGTTCAGTATACGCTCATGCTCGTCATGCAGGAACTTCCGACGCAGCAAAGCGCGAATGCGCGCCTTCAAGATCACCGTGTCGTTCGACTTCGTGACGAAATCGTCCGCGCCGGCCTCAAGCGCGCGCATCATCTCCTGATTGGAATCGTGGCTCGTCACCATCAGGATGGGCAAAGACATATGCGCCGTACGCCGGATCTGGTTCAGCCGCGTGCAAAGCTCGATGCCGTCAATATCCGGCATGACCAGATCGAGCACGACGCAATCGATCTCCGAGCCATCGTCCGGTGAAGGATCGGCGTCCAGGCTTGCGGCTTCCTGCGCAGCGACGATGTCGAGCGCGGCGCGGGCATTGTCGACCGGCCGGACCTGATAGTCTTCCATCTCCAGCTCCGAAGCCAGAAAAGTCAGGAAGGTCGGGCTGTCGTCGACGACGAGAATCGTACGCTGGCGAAATTGCTCCGATGCGCCAGCGCTCAGAGCTGAACGCTGTTTGGCGGCGCGCAAAAGCGCTTCCGCGCGCGCGACAAACACATCGTCGCCGGCCGATTTTTTCAGAAGGTCGTCGGCGCCGCTTTCAAGACCGTGATGCTCGACATCGCGCTCTTCATCACCCGTCAGCATCAGGACGGGAATGGTCTCCGCGCCGGAGCGCAAGCGCAACTGGCGGCAAAACTCCGCGCCGTTCATGCCCGGCAGATGATAGTCGACGACGACGAGGTCCGCCCGCTCCGTCGCAAGATGGGTCAGCGCGTCCTCAGCGCTTGTCATGCAATCGACGGAATGCCCGGCTTCGGCGAGCAATATCTCCATCTTCATCGCCTGCGTCGCCGAGTCCTCGACGATCATGATCCGATAACAAGTGTTCATCAGGCGACGCTCAGCTTTGGCGTGACAAGCTGGCGCAAACGCGCGGCGATCGTGCTGAGCGGCGCGGTCTCGCAGGCCGCATCCATTTCGACCGCGGCGCACGGCATTCCGTACACGACTGCACTAGACTTGTCTTCCGCGATGGTATGCGCGCCGGCGCGTTTCATCTCGAGCAGGCCGAGCGCGCCGTCATCGCCCATGCCGGTCAACAAGACGCCAAGCGAAGCAGCGCCCAAATCTTCAGCGACGGATTGGAACAAAACGGTCACAGCGGGGCGCTGCGCGGAAACCAGCGGTCCGCGGGTCAGCGTCATCAGACCCTTGCGAATCTCAAGATGTCTTTCTGGCGGCGCCACATAGGCGACGCCGCGCTCGGGCGCGGCATTGTGCGTCGCTGCGACGACAGGCATCGGCGCAGCATCGTTCAGCCAGCTGATGAAGCTGTCGCAGAATGACGCCGTGATATGCTGCACGATGAAGATCGGCGCCGGGAATTCCGGTCCCAGCCCCTTGAGCACTTCCAGTATCGCGGTCGGTCCGCCGGTCGAGGCGCCGATACAGACCGCTTCGACCGAACCCATTCGGATCGGCGATCGGCTCGGATCGAACGAAACTGGCGGCGATGCGTCGGCCACAATTCTCTCCGCAGTCTGGGCCGCCTCGCCGCCGCGACGGCGCACGAGTTTGAGCGAACTCATCGCGACGATCTGGCGGCACAAACGATCCGCGATTTGCGGGAAGCTGTCGCTGGCCGGGCCTTTGGGCTTCTCAACGATGCTCAGCGCGCCCGCCTTCAGCGCGTTGAACGCGCTGCGCCCCTGGCTTGGCGCGTCATTGGCGACGACGACGATCCGCGTGGGCCGCAAGCGCATGATCTCTTTGGTCGTCTCGATTCCGTCCATGCCGGGCAGGCAGATGTCCATGGTGATGACGTCCGGACACAGATGTTTCAGCGCGCTCAGGGCGGCCTCGCCGCTGGTCACGGCGCCGACGACGCTCAAGCGCGGGTGTTCGTTGATGATCCGTTCCAGCAACCAGCGCTGCGTGTTGGAATCCTCAACGATCAGGACCTTGATCGGCTGCTCCGCTGTCGTGTTCAAAGCAGCCTCCCGATAATGTTCAAGAGTTCAGTCTGATCGAAGCGCTGCTTGATGAGATACGCATCGGCGCCAAGATTGAGGCCGCGTCGGCGATCGGTTTCTTCACTGCGCGACGTCACCAGAATTACCGGGATCTGCTTGAGATCGGGGTCGCGCTTGATCGCGCCGACAAGGCCGAAGCCGTCAAGATTGGGCATCTCGACATCGGAGACGACAAGGTCGGCCTTCTGCAGGCGCAGCTGACGCAGCGCATCGGCTCCGTCGACGCTGACGCGAACGTGATAGCCGTTGGCCTCAAGCACGCTTTTCTCGAGCGTGCGCGTGGTGATGGAATCATCCGCGATGAGGATCGAGGTGCGCTGCTTGGTTTTGTCGTCTTTGTTCGAACGAACGACGCAACGCGCATCCGATCCATTATACACCGATGTCAGCTCCGCCGTGTCCAGTACGGGAACGACGTCGCCGGCGTCGGTGACGAGCACACCCGCCACGCAGCCAGCATGGGCCGGGTCGAGTTCCAGGTCGCGCATCACGCCGTCGCGAACGCCGGTTGTTTCATCGACAACGACGCCGAGGCGCTGGCCCTTGGTGCGAAGCTCCAGCACGCAATGTGATTTCGCCGCGGGCAGCGCATTGTCGCCACGGCCGACGAGAAAAGCGAGCGACGCCAGCGGCATTGGCGGCTCATCGCCCATCAATGCGTGCGCGCGTTCGTCGATCAGCTCGATATTTTCTTCCGCAATATGATGAATCCGGCCGATGCGGTTGACGGGCAGGCAGGCGAGGTCGTCGCCG
>JAUIEH010000564.1 GCA_030428405.1 Alphaproteobacteria bacterium | reverse complement strand
CGCCCGTACGCGCCGCTCTTTTCCGTATAATGCACAACCACGCGCCGCTGCCGGCGATATTGTTCACGCGGCGCTGGGATTTCATCGACGCCAATGAGGCCGGGCGCGCCTTGTTCGGTGAGGCTGCTGAGAATGAAAATCTCATGGACCGGCTCGAGACCGATGAGGCCCTGCGCGCGTCAATCCTGAACTGGAGCGAAGTTGCGCGCGCCATGGCCCATCGCTTGCGCGCCGACAGCCGGCGCGCCGGCGGCGACGGTCAGCTCGACGCCTATGCCGACCGTCTGCTCGCCGGCCTGGTCCAGCCGGCCAATGATGCAGAACAAGCCGGCGCGCGCGCGCCGTTCATCCCGGTACGGCTGAAGCTCGGAGAGGCCGAGCTCTCCTTCCTCACCGCCATCGTCGAAATCGGCTCGGCGCAGGACATCACCGTGGCGGATCTGCATCTGGAATTGTTCTTCCCCGCCGACGAAGCGACGGAGCAGGCGTTCGCCGGCGGATGATTTTGGGGCGCGCAGACTTGCGCCTAGCGGCCCTGCTTTGAGCGTCTGCGGCGCGAGGCGCAATGTATGATCAGCGGAAGCGATGCGAGCGCCAACATGCCGATCACTGGAACAAGGTTCATTTGTTCCGCTAGGCGCAGCGTTTCCGCGCTCACATCACTTCGACCTTCAGCCAAGGAGAACCCCGTGCGGTTGAATATCCACGTCACGACACTGACCGTCGCCACAATGATTGCGAATGCCAGCCAAAAGCTACGGCGCGCGATTTGAATGCAGATATGACCGATCAGGCCGATAATGACCGCTGGCCAGATCAGCGCGAGGGTCACCTCATCTCCGCGCAGCGCGCGTCCGCCGGTGAGCGCGCCCGCATTCGCCGCCATAGAGACGGCGAGACCGAGAAAGAGCCAGAAGATCAAAACGCTCGGCGCAAACAGGCGCACGATCAATTCAATCAGATAGGAGAGCGGTCCGCGCCCGAAATCCATGCTGGGCCGGCTTGCTCGATATTCCCGATAGCCCTCCTGGCGCGCCGTCTCGTCGCCGGTCGTGGAATGAAATCCGCGCCGGCCATCCTCCAGGCCGCGATCGCGACGTCTGAACCAATTTTCCGCCATAGCTGAGCCCCCACCCGATTGCGCGAGAATAAATAACAACTGGGCGTCGTCGCCTCAATGCTAAGGCGAGCCAGCACAAGACAAGTGCGGCGCAGCGCGCTATTGAACGGCCAAACGGGAGCCCAGCATGAAGCACTACTTCAATCCGATGAGCCGCGCGGTGACGACCAATTGGATGCTCGCCGAGCTCGATGCGCCGCATGAGCAAGTCCTGATCGATCTGCAAAAAGGCGATCAGAACACGCCTGAATATCGCGCCATCAATCCGATGGGCAAAGTGCCCGCTCTGGTCGACGGCGACGTCGTCGTGACCGAAGCCGCCGCCATCTGCGCTTATCTGGCCGACAAATTTGCGGACAAGGGTTTTGCGCCCGACATCTCTTCGCACGCGCGCGGCGAATATTATCGCTATTTGTTCGTGCCCGGCGTAACGGTCGAGCCGTTTCTTTCCGTCTCATCGCTCGGCGTAGACGACATCAAGCCCTACACGATGGGCTGGGGCGACGAGCCCCGCGTGCTGGCCACGGTCGAGGCGATGACGCCTGATACGGGCTGGGCGCTGGGCGATCAGTTCTCGACCGCCGATGTCGTGTTCGGCGGCGCGCTCGCCTTCTTCACCGGCTTCAACATGCTCAAGGCCACGCCCAAGGTCGCCGCCTATGTCGGCCGGATC
>JAUIEH010000563.1 GCA_030428405.1 Alphaproteobacteria bacterium | reverse complement strand
ATGGAGATGAATGCGTGAACCAGCCCAGCCGCGTCACAGCGGGCGTTCTCCTGATCGGTGATGAGTTGCTGTCCGGACGCACGCGCGACAGCAATCTTCAGGACATAGCCGCTTTTATCGGTCCGCTTGGCGTGCAGGTCGCAGAAGCGCGCGTGGTGTCCGATGATCAAGACGCCATCGTCGCAGCGCTGAATGCTTTGCGCGCAGCCAATGATTACGTGTTCACGACCGGCGGCATCGGCCCAACTCATGACGACATCACAGCGGACGCGGTGGCTGCGGCTTTCCACGTCTCCATCGATGTGCGCGAGGACGCGCTCGCCATCCTGCAGGAGCGCTACGCCGCGCAGGGTCAGGAAATCACGCCCGCGCGCCTGCGAATGGCGCGCATTCCCGACGGCGCGACTCTCATCGTGAACCCGGTTTCCGGCGCGCCGGGCTTTCAGATCGAAAATGTGTTCGTGCTCGCCGGCGTGCCTGAAGTCATGCGCGGCATGCTGCACGATGTCGGCCCGCGCCTTGAGGGCGGCGTGGTGATGGCGAGCTGCTCGCTCTCTTTGCCGGGCGCGCGCGAAGGCGACATCGCCGCCGGAGTCGCCAAGATTCAATCGCGTTTTGACGGCGTGATGATCGGCAGCTATCCGTTCTTCCGATCGATGAATGACTATGGCGTCGCACTCGTAGCGCGCTCCGCTGATGAGGCGAAGCTGGCCGAGGCCGAGCGCGCGCTCGGCGAACTCGCAGCGACGCTCGGATTGAAATCCGCCTGACGCGCCCGCAAACCGCCTCAATCTCGTCGCGCGAACGGCGCCCGCGACGCCTAGGCGTGCTCGATAGAAATAATCCGGGAGGACGGGATGTCCCGCACACATTTGCTTTCATGCGCAGCCATATTCGCGCTCGCTCTGGCCGCCTGCCAGCAAAGCGGCGATCCGCACGCTTCAAATGATCCAGGCGCGTCGACTGACAGCACAACCGTGACGGTCACAGGCTCGCGCAGGGACGGCGGCGAGCAGGAAGTCGATGACTATGACGGCGTCGACGAGGAAATGGTCGCCGAGGCGCCCGCAGAGTCCGCGCCTTATCCGTCCGCACCGCCGCCAATGAACCGCGCCGTTGTGGGCGGCGGCGTGGCGGGCATGGTCGCGATGGGGGACGGCGTTCGCGAGCCCGCGCCCGTCGCCGGCGACATCGATCGCGAGGAATATCCCGACGAAGAGCCCAACCCGGTTCAACTCGTCTCCGAAGAGCCCGTCTCAACCTTCTCCGTGGACGTCGATACGGCGTCTTACGCACGCGTGCGCCGCAGCTTGAACGACGGCGTTTTGCCGCCCGGACAATCCGTACGCATTGAGGAGATGGTCAATTATTTCCAATATGACTATCCCTACCCGGAAGACCGCCAGCAGCCTTTCTCGGTCAATGTCGACGTCGCGCCCAGCCCGTGGAACGAGCATGCCCAGCTGATCCGCATCGGCCTGCAGGGCTATGACATCGTGCCCGAGGAGCGTCCGCGCGCCAATCTCGTATTCCTGCTCGACGTGTCGGGCTCGATGAACTCGCCGGACAAGCTGCCGCTTTTGCAGCAATCCATGCGCATGCTGGTCAATGAGCTTGATGACGACGACACCGTGTCGATCGTCGTTTACGCCGGCGCCGCCGGCGCCGTGCTTGAGCCGACGCCGGGCTCAGAGCGTCAGCGCATTCTGGCGGCCATCGACAATCTCTCCGCAGGCGGTTCGACTGCAGGCGGGGAGGGCTTGCGGCTTGCTTATTCGCTGGCTGAGCAGAAT
>JAUIEH010000562.1 GCA_030428405.1 Alphaproteobacteria bacterium | reverse complement strand
GTGATGACGCTCAACACCAGAATGAAGCCGCCGATCATCAGCGCGGCGAAATAGATGAATGTCACGCAGCAGCGTCTCCCGCGCGCGCCTCCTCATAGACGAGCATCGCGCGCTTCCTATTCACGCCCCAGTGATAGCCGGTCAAGCGGCCATCCTGCGCCAGAACGCGGTGGCAGGGTATGAGATAGGAGATCGGATTGCGTCCGACAGCCGCGCCGACCGCGCGCGCGGCCGTCGGCGCGCCGATTTCTTCGGCGATGGACTGGTAGCTCGTGGTCGCGCCCGGCGGGATGCGGATCAGCGCGCGCCAGACCTGGCGCTGCCAGTCCGTGCCGTAAAGCGCGAGCGGCGCGCGGCCGCCTTCGACGAAGATGCGCACCGCCCAGTCGCGCGCGACCGCGTCGTCGCGCGTGAAGTCAGCGGCCGGATAGCGGCTTTCGAGATCAGCATAGCCGCGCGCCTCCTCGCCTTCTTTGACGAAGGCCAGAGCGGACAGGCCGCGCGGCGAAATCAGGAACACGCCTATGCCGAACGGCGTCGGCGATTCGCCCCAGATGAAGGACAGTCCCGCGCCGCGGCGCTTGGCGTCTCCGGGCGTCACCGCTTCATGCGCGATGAAGAGATCATGCAGCCGCGACGGCCCGGACAAGCCAACATCATAAGCAGCGTCGAGCACGCTGGCGCCGTCTGCGAGTGCGGCGCGTGCTTCTGAATGCGCATAAGCGTCGACGATGCGTTTGGGGCTGGCGCCCGTCCAGCGCACGAAGATGCGGTGGAAATGATGCGGCGAAAGGCCTGCGCGTTCGGCGATCTCCGCGTAGCTCGGCCGCTCGCGCCAGGAATCGCCGAGAAACTCCAGCGCTTCGCTCATCAGCTGAGAATCGCGCGCCGATTGCGCCAGCCGCGCGTCGATGTCGGAAAGTGTCGTCTGCGTGCTCATGAAGGCGAGATTGACCCGGCCTGGCTCAGCGAACCACCCGATTATTGCGGCGCAGGCTCGGCGGCGTCATCGCGCGCAGCCGCTATGGCGTTGCGCAACGCCAGAGCGAAAGCGCCGCGCTCTTCCGGCGCCAGGAATGACCCCAGGATCAGGGTCTTGCCGCGATTGCTCAAGCGCACCTGACTGTGATGGCGCACGGGCTCGTCAATATCGACGCGCGTCCAGGCGGACGGCACGGTCCAATGCTGCTCGTGACCGGAAGGATGACGGCGCGCGACGAGCATTTGATCGGCCCAGACCCGCACGCGCTCATGCAGCCGGCCCTGCCGATACGACATGCGGAAGGCCAGCCAGACCAGAACGAACTCAAGCCCGAAAAAGCCGAGGACCGGCCAGGCGCCGAGCATCACGTAGAACAGGCCTGCAATCAGTCCCAAAACGCCCACGCCCGCCATCAAGGCGATGAAGCCGGCATTCGGCAGCGAACGGTTCGGACGCAAGACCGCGTCGAAATAAAGCCTCCCCCGCGGTTCAGGCGGCGGCGCAGCGATCGCCGGCATCGTCTCAATCGCACGCATGCGCAATTTCCCAGCTCAAAGTGTGTCGCCACGCCGGCGCGCGGCGCGACTTGACGGCGCGGACGCTGCGCGGTGCAACAGCGCGCTCAGCCTTGGAGCTAATCTATGGCGCAAGCAGCCAAGTCCAAACCGAAGAAAGCCGCGACAAAACGCAAGCGCCGACCATCGCAGGCGCGGCTGGAGCGCGCCGAGCGCATCTATGAAGCGCTTTCAGCCGAGCGCCCGGCCCCGCGCACGGAACTCAACTACGTCAATCCGTATACGCTTGTCGTCGC